>JAIRMQ010000045.1 GCA_031258575.1 Holosporaceae bacterium
CCTTTTACCAAACTCGTATGCGAGGAATTTGAAAAATATCCGAAATCTCCTCTAAGAATAAAAAGATTCTTAAAAAAATCGGAATAGACCGCATAACTTAGCACGAAGTTAGGGGTTAATAGGTAAGATCTCGAGGACCAATGGCTGCGGAGATTGTATTTTCCAATTTTCCATGTAAATTCCATCAGAGATGAGAATACTTGTGAATTATCACTAAATTATAAAAATTACTTCTTATCTAGTTTCTTCATGAAACTCAAATAATTCTTCTATAACTCAAAGCTTCTGAGATATGAACGGTATCTATTGAATCTATTTCGCCAATATCCGCTAAAGTTCTAGCCAACTTTGTAATTTTATAATAGCCTCGCGCAGAAATTTTTTCTTTATCAACGCATCTATACAATATTTCTTTGGCAGCATCGGTCAGATAACGCTCCATTTCATGTCCATCAACTTCAGCGTTTGTCTTTATTTTAAGATCCTTATAACGAGCGGATTGAATTTCTCTCGCTCTGCTTACTCTATCTCTAATGGTTGCTGAAGACTCCATATCGCCTTTATTCTGAGCGAAATCAGAAACTTTTATATCTGGTACTTCAATAAACATATCGATTCTATCAAGAAGAGGACCAGATATTTTCCTCAAATATTCCTTTCCGCATCTTGGAGCCTGGTTGCATTCTTTTTGCGGATTGCCTAAATATCCACAACGGCATGGATTCATAGCAGCGATCAATTGAATCCTGGCAGGATAGGTAATGTGGTTATTAGCCCTTGCAATCGTAATACTGCCAGTTTCCAACGGCTGACGTAAAGACTCCAAAGCTTGCCTTGAAAACTCTGGCAATTCATCTAGAAACAAAACTCCTCGATGAGATAGAGAAATTTCTCCTGGTTTTGCGTTTGTACCCCCTCCGACCAAAGCTACCAACGAAGCAGAATGATGTGGCGCACGATATGGTCTTTCGGTGACAAGTCCAGCTTCAGTCATTTGACCCGCAAGACTATGAATCATTGTAATTTCCAAAGCCTCTTCAGGCGTTATTGGAGGAAGAATACCGGAAATCCTAGACGCTAAAAGTGACTTGCCAACTCCTGGCGGCCCAAGCATTAGTATATTGTGAGCCCCAGCAGCGGCGATTTCCATTGCTCGTTTAGCCACCATTTGTCCTTTTATATCGCTAAAACAACCGAAATTCGTCAGTTTTACTACTTTTTGTGCTTCCGTAAGCGATATATGCGGAAGAATTTGCTCTCCCTTAAAATGATTAACTAAAGCAAGTAAGCTTTTAGGAGCGAGTATTGCATTTTCTCCTGCCCAAACAGCTTCTCTAGTGCATTCTTCCGGACATATGAGTACATCGTTGTTCATTTTTGCGTGAATAGCGGCGGGCAGAACTCCTGGAACTTTAGTGATGGCTCCATTGAGAGAAAGCTCTCCAAGTGCTAGTACATTTACCGTATCTTCGCTCTGAATTATTCCCATTGCTGTTAGTAGGGCTAGAGCAATCGGTAAATCATAGTGACTGCCTTCTTTTTGAACGTCTGCCGGCGCTAAGTTCACTGTAATTCTCTTAGCAGGAAGAGAAATTCCCATCGAGAACAAACACGCTCTTATTCTTTCACGTGATTCTGCTACAGTTTTATCAGGAAGACCGACTATCGTGAATGCCGGAATTCCATTAAGCATTTGAATTTGAACTCCAATCTCTATAGTTGAAATTCCTACAAACGATACTGTCTTTACGCAAGCATGCACTTACTTTTTCTCGCCTTTGTTTATTTTTATATATGCAACCACTTTTTTTACCTTAAAGGTTGTTCTTGCGGAATTAATAACTACGTCTCTTTCGAATTTCGATTGAGCGGTTCCGCAAATATAAACGATTCCTTTTACGGTAGTAATGTCATAATTTAATGATTGTACATTGCTATCGATCAATAAGGATGATTTGATTTTCGATGTAATACTAGAATCATTCGCTAGATCAGATGCAGTTGGAAATGGTTGGACACTTATTTCATCGAAAATCTCTTTATAGTTACCAACGTTTTTTATTGTCTGCATAGCCATGTCTTTTTGTGATATATCATCTACATACCCGATAACAACCACCATTCCATGCTTTACGCAGAGTTCAATCTTATCAAAGAGATTTTTATCATGTTTCAATAAAGCATGATTTATTTGCGTCTGCAATTTTGTATCAGAAAAACTTCCGGATATTCCTTCTTGATTGCGAACGGAAACAACTCCGACTGCAGCAGTTCCTCCAAACAATAGAGTCACAGGATCACATGCACAACACAGTAGAAAAAATAGTACAAAACAAATATTCCTAACTTTCATATCTCTTCCTTACAGTACTTTGCGACAGATTATACATGTTTATAGAGGAAGGGCCAAGGAGTTATAGAAAATTTGAGGAATGATAGTCATAAAACGCACTGATTGGTATTCAATCTAATATTTGCTCCATGACCGCGACCTTGTTTGGCATGTTATTGTATTTGCTTTCTAAATTAAGAATATAATTAATTATTTGGGAGACAAAAATCTTCTCTAATCTTTTTTTGAACTTTTTTTTAATATAAAACAAGCTGTTCCGATGCATAGTAATAAAAGAGCAAAAATTTGAATATATTTCATGCCTTTAGCAGACGCTAGTACATCGGCAAACACGTATCCCGCGCCAGCTACTATCACCGACCAAATAAAAGCAGCTGGAATGTTTAACGCAGAGAATTTCAGAGGAGTTATTTTTGCAGTTCCTATAATCATAGGGCTAATGTTTCTGATTCCGTAAACAAATCTTGATCCAAATATAAATAGCGAACTGTACTTTTTGAGAAATTCCATTATTTTATCTGATTTTTTTTTGAGTTTAGTATGTTTTTCCAAAAGCTTAACTCCATAGAATCTTCCTACGAAAAACAAGCATTGCTCGGTTATTAAAGTACCCAAGAAAGCGGCTAGTATAACGAGTTGTAACGACATCATTCCTTGTTTGCACAAGAAACCTGCAGTAAGTACGGCTACTTCTCCCTCAATGCAAGCAAATATGAATACAGCATAGTATCCGTATAGATCTATAAAGGATTTTACAAAATTTTCAAACAAAAAAGCTTCTCTCTATATAAATGTGGCGCGCCCGAGAGGAGTCGAACCCCTAACCTTCAGATCCGTAGTCTGACGCTCTATCCAATTGAGCTACGAGCGCTTGGTGGGTGATGACAGGTTCGAACTGCCGACCTCCTCGGTGTAAACGAGATGCTCTACCACTGAGCTAATCACCCTAAACGACGATAATATAAACTGATGAAACGCTTTTTTCAATTACCAGGCTTAAACTCGAAAAAATACTTTTGTGTGCATCATACTTTGTGTAGAATTATTTATCTTTAAGTTCGAGAGAAGATTTTGAATATTTCTGAAATTGCACCGTATGAATTTTCATCAGTCGAAGCTAGATGGCAGAATTTTTGGCGGAAAAATGCTTCCTTTGAAGTAGATATAACCCAAACGAAGAAAAAATATTATGTTCTCGAAATGTTCATGTATCCGTCTGGAAAGGTTCATATTGGGCATGTAAGAAATTACACTATAGGCGACATTATTGCTAGATTTCGTAGATCATCGGGGTTTTCGGTATTACATCCTGTCGGATGGGATGCTTTTGGTCTTCCTGCTGAAAACGCGGCATTAAAACAAAACGGGCATCCTAAAGACTGGACATACAAAAACATTGAAATTATGAAAAGGCAGTTGTTATCGTTGGGATTTTCCTATGATTGGAGCAGAGAATTTGCAACATGCAACGAATCATATTATGGATTCCAGCAGAAAATCTTTCTAGCTTTTTATAAAAAAGGATTGATTTACAGGAAGGAGTCTGAAGTCAATTGGGATCCTATTGATAATTGCGTTCTTGCAAACGAACAGGTTATAGACGGACGTGGTTGGAGATCTGGTGCATTAGTGGAGAAAAAAAAACTCGCTCAATGGTTTTTAAAAATAACTGATTTTGCCGAGGAACTTCTATCTGAAATAGATGGTCTAAAAGGGTGGCCAGAAAAAGTAAAAACGATGCAACGCAATTGGATTGGCAGATCGGAAGGATGCGTTATCAAATTCAAAACAGATATCAACGAAGAAATAGCGGTATTTTCCACACGTTCAGAAACAATTTTTGGCGCAACATTTTTAGCGATTTCCCCTGATCATCCGCTTTCCCTTAAATTAGCAGAAATAAACACAAATATAAAAGCCTTTATAGCCGAATTTAAAAAAGGATCTGTAGCGCAAGAAGTTATAGATAGGCAAGAAAAATTAGGAGTAAATACAGGAGTTACTGTTCGTCATCCTTTTTTGAATAAAGATATACCGGTCTATATCGCGAATTTTGTGTTAATGAATTATGGAACGGGAGCGATTTTTGCAACTCCTGCCCATGATGAAAGGGATTATGAGTTTGCACAGAAATACAGTCTTCCGATAGAAAGAGTAATAGAATCCGAAGGTGATTTACCATACTTGGGTAATGGAGTCATTATTAATTCAGATTTTCTAAATGGATTAACAATCTCTGAAGCAAAAGCGAAAGTCATACAAAGATTATGCGCGATTGGAATCGGCGAAAGAAAAGTTTTCTTTAGATTAATGGACTGGGGAATTTCAAGACAAAGATACTGGGGATGCCCTATTCCAATAGCATATTGTGATCACTGTGGAATAGTTCCGTTGGAAGAAAAAGACCTACCAGTTACGCTACCATATGATGTTGATTTTTCCTCTGCCGGCAATCCTTTGGATAAACATGCAACCTGGAAACGTATTAAATGTCCTACTTGCGGAAAAAATGCTGTTAGAGAAACTGATACGTTAGATACTTTTTTTGATTCGTCGTGGTATTTCCTACGTTTTTGTATAAACGATCCTAATAATTCCAATCTTTTAAAAAAAGAGGATATAGCGCATTGGATGAATGTGGATCAATATATCGGAGGAGTAGAGCACGCAATTTTACATCTTCTTTATGCGAGATTTTTCGCGAAAGCTCTTTCCAAATACGGATTTATTAACGTTCAAGAACCGTTTGACAATCTATTTACTCAGGGAATGGTTTGCAACGTTACCTATAAAAAAGAAAATGGAGATTGGTTATTTCCTAATGAGGTACAAAAGAAAAACGACGGAAGCTATGAAGTTACTGCCACTGGAGAGAAAGTAATTGTTGGAAATATAGAGAAGATGAGTAAATCAAAAAAGAACGTTATTGATCCTGATGTCATTATAAAAACCTATGGAGCAGATACGCTGCGTCTTTTCGTTGTGTCAGATACTCCTCCGGATAAAGATTTCCTATGGTCAGATGAAGGGTTAGAAGGATGTTGGAGATTTATCAATAGAGTTTGGCGCTTATTCGTATTTGCAAAATCTTGCGGAGCAAATATTGAGGAGAATTCATTTAGTATTGAAAATTGCGCTCCAGATATTCGTGAATTATATAAAAATTTTCACCGTACAATTAAAAATGTTACAGATTCTCTTGAAGAAAGAGCGATGAATAAAGTCATCGCTTATATTAGAGACAGTGTTAATTCTATATACTTTCTTCTAGAAAAATTGAGAGGAAGTCAGATTGTTTTTCGATTGATTATAAGGGACTTGATAAAGCTATTGGCACCGATTGCTCCGCATATTTGTGAAGAAGCTTGGAGTATGCTGGCATTTTCCGGATTAGTTTCCGATAATCCATGGCCGGAGTATAATAAAGAGTATATCGCGATAACAACTATAAACTTACCCATTCAGATTAACGGTAAACTACGCGGAACGATCAATGTAAATCCTGAAGAAGGGGAAGAAAGCGTTTTTGAAAAAGCTCTTCAAGTATCTTCGGTACAGAACATTATTGGTGAGCGCTCTATAAAAAAGAAAATATATGTAAAAGGAAAAATAGTAAATTTTGTCATTTAGTTGTTTGCATATAGTTCTAAGTTTCAGCTATCAAACAGATTTTTTTGAGAAGGAGCGCGAAGTACTTTTAATTTTCCATCTGAAAAAAGGAGATTAAAGATTGAATATTTTTCGGCATCTTTTACTGATGTAATCGGAAGAGATTTCTCTGTTTCTACAAATGCAAATCCTTTTCTCAGGATTCTCATATATGAATTAGATTCAATAGAGTTAGCGATTATTGCAAAGTTACTTTTAATTTTTTCAATTCTGCTATAAAAATTGAAGTATAGCTTCTGCCCTATATCCTCAAGATTTTCTTTTATAATTAGTCTGGGAACTATAATTTTTGCGATAGAGATTTTTTTTATCGATAGAAAATTTTTCATCTCGGAAATGATTTTTTCAAAAGAAAAATCAACCCTTTGAATTTTTTCAAAGACAATTCCGTGAATATCTAGAATCTTATTCGAATGTAAGAACAATCTTTTCTTTTCTAGACTGGAGGAAATTATTAAATTCAGCTGAGAAAATACACGACTCAAATCAGCTTGAAGCTTGATTCTTTCTGGAACAGCAAATTCAGCGGCAGCAGTAGGCGTTGGAGCACGAAGATCAGCCGCATAATCTATTAATGTTGTGTCCGTCTCATGACCAATTGCTGAAATTATAGGAATTTCGCTTTTTACAACTGCGCGCACTACGATTTCTTCATTAAAAGGCATTAAATCTTCAAAACTTCCTCCTCCTCTAGCTACTATTAGAAGATCAGGTCTTTGATCCACTGATAATGAATTCATTCCATCAATTGCCTGCACAACTTGGTAACTCGCTTCCGTTCCTTGCACCAATACAGGCCATAATAAAATATTCCTCGGAAAGCGTTGCCGAATTCTATGTAGCATATCTTTAATAACAGCTCCTGTTGGAGATGTAATGATACCTATCAACTTAGGAAGAACAGGGATCGGCTTTTTTTTAGCCTGATCAAAAAGACCCTCTCTGGCTAATCTTTGTTTTCTTTCCTCAAGAAGCTTAAGAAGTTCACCGACTCCTGCAAGTTCATATTTTTCCACTATAAATTGGTATTTGGACCTCATAGGATAGGTAGTAACCTGTCCTAGACATTTTATTTCCATTCCTTCTTCTAGCTTTATTTTATGTTTTTGAACAGTTCCCTTCCAACAGACTGCATCTATAACGGCGTTTGCGTCTTTCAAAGAGAAATACAAATGACCAGAACTATGAACTTTTAAAGCGCTGACTTCTGCTTTCAATTGAATACCACTAAAGCTCTGTTCAATAGATTTTTTTATCAAAGCGGAAAGGCTAGAAACCGTAAACTCTTCCACTTAACCTCTCTTCCTCAAATTGCTTTTGATATTTTTACTTTCGCAGAAATCCTACTGACCTAATTAAATATCATTAAAGAGAATTAATTGCAATTTCATCTAACAATAAAAAATATGAGATAAAGTGAAACGTTAGTTGCTCATATGTTGTTCGTTACTTATAGCCAGAAAGATGGTAAGGGAACATTGCTAGGGGTTTTTGCTGGTGCAGGTATTATTGTTGGCACTCGTATTCCGTTATCCGAATGATTCGATGACAAGTTTAGTCTTTGGAATTCTTTTCGCATGGCTTTTTTAGCTTTTTCTCTCGAAAATAAATTATCTTTACGGCGATCCTCGAAAAGTAAAAACGTTCGCCAAGCATCAGAACCAATTTTGAGAATTCTTGTTGGATCATCTTTAAGATAATAATTTAGCCACTTAAGTGATTCTGATAGTCGCTCGGAATACTCCGCGAATATTACATTGGCATTTTTGGTATCTGTCATACCATAGAATTCAAAAGAAAGATCTACATTTAGTATTATTCCGTTGTGAAGGTAAAATATCCGTCCTTCTGGAATTGTTCGTTTATCCTCTTTTGGTTTTGTCGGATCCTCCGGATTTTGGAGATAATCTCTAATTATTGTTGTTTTTGGAATTAGGGCACAACGCACAGGACCCTTTGCCCAAGGAACATGAGTTTGCACAAGAATGTAATCTTCACCTTTCATCGCTATGGCCGTTGTAAAGCCAACACACATAGCCATAAACGCTACGATGCATTTATTTATATTTCTCATTGTAAATTCCTCTCTCGACTCTTTGTTTTTTTTAAAGAAAAAACGAAACCTCAATGAAACATTTCAATATCCCAGAATCTACTATATTTGCAAATCTACTTTATCGAAGTATCATTTTATACGGCAATAATAATACTTACAAAAAGCAAAAGTCAATTATTTTTTTAAAATTCTTTCCAAAATTCTTTTACTTTTGCAAAGAATCCTTCAGATTTTGGATGATGCCCGTTTTCCTGGTCGAATTCTCTCAGTAACTCTTTCTGCCGTTCTGTTAAATTTACCGGAGTTTCCACAAGAGCATGAACCATCATGTCTCCGCGTAGGGTACTTCTAACAATAGACATGCCCTTTCCGCGTAATTTCAAAATTTGTCCAGATTGAGTTCCTGTAGGAATTTTTATTACGGCTTTTTTCCCTTCTATGGTCGGTACTTCTATCTCCCCGCCAATAGCCGCTGTCACAAATGATATTGGAACCTGACAATGAATGGAATTGCCCTCTCTCGTAAATAATTTGTGAGGTTTTACAGAGACGAATATGTATAAATCACCAGCTCGTCCTCCACGAATTCCTGCTTCTCCTTCGCCAGCAAGTCTGATTTTCGCTCCGTCTTCAATTCCTGCCGGTATTGATACGTTCATAACTCGAGATTTACTTACTCTTCCCGCTCCTCTACAGGACATGCAAGAATTTTCAATAATATGACCTGTTCCATTGCAGGAAGTACAAGTTCTTTCTACTGTGAAAAAACCTTGAGAAAAGCGCATAGTTCCGGAACCGCGACACGACGGGCATACTTTCGGTTTTTCTCCGTTTTTCGAGCCTGTTCCTTTACAATCCTCGCAGATAGCGTTTACTCGTAATTTTAACTCTATATCTTTTCCGCTAAACGCTTCTTCGAGAGTTATTGAAGCATCATAACGAAGATCATTCCCGCGCATTTCCGCTCGTTCGCTTCTCTGCCTTCCTTGATTGAAAAATCCTCCCAAAATATCGGAAAAATCTGAGAACGGAGAGGAATCTCCAAAATCAAAATGAAATTCTTGAGAAGAGAATCCCCCATTAAATCCACCACCTCCGCTGGAAGCGTTTTTATAGGCATCATGGCCAAAACGATCATAAGCAGATTTCTTTTGGGGATCTTTTAGGGTTTCATAAGCTTCATTTACTGCTTTAAACTTAGTTTCCGCCTCTTTATCACCCTTGTTTCTGTCAGGATGATATTTCATAGCCATTTTTCTATAGGCTTTTTTTATTTCTTCATCACTCGCTGATTTTGTAACACCAAGCGTTTCGTAATAATCCATAGCCAACCTCTGCTTTTAGATATGTAGAGGGGCACTGTTGTGCCCCTTACCAATTATTTATCGTCTTTCACTTTATAATCAGCATCAACAACGTTCTCATCCTTCGGCTGCTCACCAGAAGAAGATTCCTGCTGTTGTTGAGCGTTGGCTTGAGCGGCTTTATGAATTGCTTCTCCGGCTTTAGACATAGCGTTCATCAATTTCGAAGATGCCTGTTTGATATCATCGATATTCTCGCTTTCCAATACTTTTTGAGTATCTTCTATCGCAGATTTTATCTCTGTTTTAACATCTTCTGCTATCTTATCGCCATTTTCCGACATAAGTTTATTCGCGCCATTTATCATTTCCTGAGCCATATTACGCTCTTGAATGAAGTCTTTGCGTTTCTTGTCCTCTTCGGCATGCGCTTCAGCGTCTTTGACCATTTGATTTATTTCATCGTCGCTCAGTCCTCCTGACGCTTTTATGCTGATAGCCTGTTCTTTGTTAGTCGCCTTATCTTTAGCGGAAACATGAACAATACCGTTAGCGTCTATATCAAAGGTAACTTCTATTTGAGGCATTCCTCTCGGTGCCGGTGGAATACCGGTTAAATCGAACTGTCCTAACAGCTTGTTATGCTGCGCGATTTCTCTTTCTCCTTGGAAAACACGGATAGTCACCGCATTTTGATTATCCTCCGCAGTTGAGAAAACTTGACTTTTTTTGGTAGGAATCGTTGTATTTCTATCAATTAAGCGAGAAAACACTCCGCCAAGCGTTTCAATACCGAGAGATAAAGGAGTAACATCCAGCAGGAGAACATCTTTTACGTCTCCTTTTAACACGCCTCCTTGTATTGCCGCGCCAACAGCTACGACTTCATCTGGATTAACACCTTTATGCGGCTCTTTTCCAAAGAAATTCTTGACATATTCAACAACCTTCGGCATACGCGTCATACCGCCAACTAAAACGACTTCATCAATTTGAGAAGCGGAAACGCTCGCGTCTTTTAACGCAGCCTTACAAGGCTCGATGGTTTTTTGAATTATATCGTCGACCAAAGACTCTAATTTAGCTCTTGTAAGTTTTATAGTTAAATGTTTAGGTCCAGATGCATCTGCGGTAATAAACGGAAGATTAATTTCCGTTTCTACTGCGCTAGACAACTCGATCTTAGCTTTCTCCGCTGCCTCTTTCAAACGCTGAAGCGCCATACTGTCATTTCTTAAATCAACGCCGTTATCTTTTTTAAACTCGTCAGCTAGATAATCAATAATTTTCTTATCGAAATCTTCACCGCCAAGGAAAGTATCGCCATTAGTGGCTTTAACTTCGAAAACCCCGTCTCCTATTTCCAAAATAGAAACGTCGAAAGTTCCTCCTCCAAGGTCATAGACGGCAATGAGACCTGAATTCTTTTTGTCCAAACCATAGGCCAAAGCGGCGGCGGTCGGTTCATTAATTATTCTAAGAACATCTAGTCCTGCTATTTTACCTGCGTCTCTTGTAGCTTGTCTCTGCGCATCGTTGAAATAGGCCGGAACTGTAATAACAGCTTCAGTAACTTTCTCTCCCAAGAAGCTTTCTGCCGATTCTTTCATTTTTTGAAGAACAAACGCGCTTATCTGACTCGGACTATATTTCTTTCCCCTCGAGTTGACCCATGCATCACCATTGTCTGCTGGAATAATATCGTATGGAGACTTGTATTTTTTTAAATATTCATCATTATTTTTACGCCCGATCAACCTTTTGATCGCGGAAAAAGTATTTTTAAAGTTAGTAACAGCCTGACGTTTAGCTGCCTGCCCTACTAATTTCTCACCATTTTCTGTAAACGCAACAATAGATGGAGTCGTTCTAACTCCTTCTGAATTCTCAATAACCCGTGGATTTTTCCCATCCATAACGGCCACACAAGAATTTGTCGTACCTAAATCGATACCAATAACTTTACTCATAATAATCCCCTTTCATAGGCAAACTAAAAACCGCAAAACCCAAAAGGCGTTTTGCTATATCAAACAGAGAAAACCCAAAAGGCATCTTCATCCGATCAATAACCCCACGTTACTGATGATGTAATTATAGCATCTCGTTTTTAAATGTCAAATTATTTTTTTGGTAATGCTGAAATCAAACTATCTAATTCTATTTCGTCCCCGAACCCGCTTAGAATCTTACTTTTTTTCAACTGATAACGAAACCAAACCGATTGTCTTTTCGCGTATTGCATGGTTTTAATATACATTAAATTCATACATTCGTCTAAAGATATGTTGCCCTTCAAGAAGGAAATTATTTCTTCATATCCTATAACCTTTTGTAAGGGACCCTTGTAATCTGGATATCGCCTGAGAAAATCTTCTACCTCCCCTACCCCGCCCGCTTCTATCATTGATTTGACGCGAGCTCGGCATCTTTCTCCTAGTTTGTCGCGAGGAGGAAGAAGAGTTATAATGCTTCCATTGAGAGATTTTTCTCCATCATTCTTCCACCATTCTGAAATGGATTTTCCTGTAAAGGCAGCCACTTCATAAGCTCGAAGTATCCTTTGAGTATTATTTTTATGCAATGTTTTACATAATTCGGGATCTAGTTTGCTTAATTGATCGAAAAACCTTTCGCGACCTAAAATTTGAAATTTTTCTTTAGTTTGTTTTCTAAAAACCTGAGGAATTTGGGGAATATCAGAGATTCCGTTAATCAGAGCACCGATATAAAAACCAGTTCCTCCGCAAATTATCGCGATTTTACCTTCTTGACGTAGCTCATTGATTTTTTGGATGGCCAATTTTCGCCAAAAAGCAGCTGAAGAAACTTCATTTGGTGATAATATTCCGTAAAGATGGTGAGCTATCGATTGAGTATCTACAGGATATGCAGTAAGCGTTTTTAATTCATTGTAGAGCTGAATACTGTCAGCGTTTATAATTTCCGCAATTATTCCCCAACGATCTTTTAGTTGTTGAGCGCATTTCTCAGCAAGAAATGACTTTCCAGAAGCGGTCAGTCCAGCAACAACGAGATTTTTAAAACGATAGTGCATCTTCCTTTTCTTTACTATTCCATCATTTTTTTTTAACATACTCTACTAATTTATGATGCGATATATCATTTTTATGAAAACAGAATACAGAAAAACCAGTTATTATTGGATGTATTTCATAATAGAATCGATAGATTCTGAAATTTTATCCTGATTGGACCCGCCTCCTTGGGCAAAAGCAGCATTACCGCCGCCTTTTCCGTTTAGCGGAGTTAAGCCTGCCCTTAAGATATTTCCTGCATGGAATTTGCCCTGTAAATCCTGAGTAACACTAACGATGATAGACGTTTTATCTTTATTTTTACTGAAAACAAGGAATATCCCAGAAGATTTTTTAGCTTTCATTGCATCATGCAACATGCGTAGTTCATCTATGCTGTAATTAGAGACGATAGCGGTGTAAATATTTATTCCGTTTTTAATTGATTCATTGATATTATTGGCCGCTTCATTTAGTTTGATTGACAGGATTTCGTGATTTCTCTGTTTTAAATCCGTTAAAAGATTTTCTGTTTTTGCCATAAGCTCTGAAGAATTACATTTAAACTTAACTTCTAAAGAAAAAAGAGTTTCTTCCAGCCCCTTAATATATTCCAGAATTCTTTCTCCAGTAATGGCTTCAATTCTTCTTACACCTGCCCCGATGCTAGTTTCTGAAAGAATTTTAAATAATCCGATTTTTCCCGTTGATGCTACGTGAGTGCCTCCGCACAATTCGAAAGACACTCGCTTTTCTGCGCTAAAAACAGAGATGGTTCTCACCGAGTCAGCGTATTTTTCACCGAATAATGCCATGGCACCTTTTTCCATCGCATTTTTTTTGGACATAATTCGAGAAATTATTTCTAAATCCTGGGCTATCCATTCATTTACAAATTTTTCTACTTTCAAAAGATCATTTGCGGAAACCGCTGACGGATTTGAGAAATCAAAACGTAGTCTTTCGGTATTTAAAAAAGATCCGCGTTGAGCGATATGTTTTCCGACAACCAACTGCAATGCTGCTTGTAATAAGTGAGTTGCCGTATGATTAGCCGCGATTTTTCTTCGCGCTTCCATATCTATCTCTAAATCTACTTCATCCGCCACCTGCAAAAAACCGGACGATACTTCTCCGCTGTGAGCAATTATATCGTTACAAAATTTTTGCGTGTCTTTAACAATAAAATGGCCATTTTTACTTTTTACGCATCCGCAATCTCCGCATTGTCCTCCGCCTTCTGGATAAAAAGGAGTTTCTTTAGTAACGATAAAAGCCTTGCCGGAAGAAAGCGACGATACTTCCTCTTCGTTTTGGACGATTGCGAGAATTTTACTGCGAACATCCGTTTTTTCATATCCGCAAAATTCAACTGAGTAAATTCTTTTTTTTAAGTTATGCCAAACTTCTGCATTTTTTACATCGCCAGATCCCGTCCATTTCGCGCGGTTCTTTTGATCTTCAAGCGCAGCGTTAAATCCATCAATATCGACGCTAATACCATCTGCTTTCAGAATATCTTGAGTAAGGTCTAATGGAAATCCATAGGTATCATATAACTTAAAAGCCTTATCTCCACTCAAAACACCGCTATGTGGAATCTCTTTAATCTCACTTTGTAGAATCTTCAACCCGCGATCAAGCGTTGTTAGAAATTTCTCTTCTTCCGATAAAATAGTGGATGAAATTATCTCCCTTGCTTTCTGTAGCTCTGGATAAATATCTTTCATTTTATCTATTAAAGAATTGGATAAATTAAATAGAAAAGACCCATTTATATTTAGCAGAGTTCCATGTCTCATTGCTCGTCGAAGAATACGTCGCAAAACGTATCCTCGTCCTTCATTACTTGGCAAAACTCCATCGGCTATTAGGAATGAAATTGAGCGAATGTGGTCTGCTATTACCTTATATGATGAATGGATATTCGGAAAATTAGTTTGGGACAGGTTTTTGATTCTATCAATAATAGGAACGAATAAATCGGTTTCATAATTATCGTTCACTCCTTGCATCACGCTTGAGATACGTTCTAATCCCATTCCGGTATCTATGGATTTTTTTGCAAGTGGGAGCCTTTCACCATTGGACTTTTGCTCGAATTGCATAAAAACTACATTCCATATTTCCATATAGCGATCACCGTCTTGATCGGGACTTCCGGGAATTCCTCCTGGAACATTTTCTCCATGATCATAAAAAATCTCAGTACACGGACCACACGGACCAGTCTCCCCCATGGACCAAAAATTATCAGAAGTCGTTATTGGAATTATTGCGATATCTCCAGCGACTTTTTTCCAAATGTTTTTCGCCTCTTCGTCTGTATGATAGACGGTTACTAATAACTTCTGGCGAGACAATCCAAGTTCTTTAGTCAGAAAAGTCCAAGCGAAATCAATCGCTTCTTCTTTAAAATAATCGCCAAACGAAAAATTGCCAAGCATCTCGAAAAAAGTATGATGACGAGCCGTGAACCCCACTTGATCCAAGTCGTTATGTTTTCCGCCTGCGCGAATGCACTTCTGCGAAGTCGTCGCTCTTTTGTATTTTCTCTCTTCATGTCCTGTAAATATGTTTTTAAATTGAACCATTCCGGCATTTGTAAACAACAAACTAGGATCATTTTGCGGAACTACGGAATCCGAATCTACTATTTCATGTCCGTTTTTCTTAAAAAAATTTAGAAAACTATTACGTATTTGCGACGAAACCATTCCTACCCTCTCTATGACGACGGATTATACGATAGTAACAATAAATCTAGCTAGATGTAAGATTGATATCAATAAAAACTGGTAACTTTGTCTTTGAAAAAGTCTATTTTTTATCGAAGGAACATGATATATTCCACTCGTTTTCTATTGTAGTTATTAATTATGCACGACATAAAGCTAATAAGAGAAAAGCCGCTTTTCTTTGACGAAGCTCTTAAAAACAGGAATCTTCAACCGATTTCAGCTGAAATTATACGTATTGATACTGAAAAGAGAAAAGCGATATCGGTTCTCCAGAAAAAACAATCCGAACGCAACGAGATTGCCATTTCTATCGGGAGCGCAAAAAAAGAGCGCCGAGATACATCTATCCTTGAACAAAAATCAGTGGAAATAAAGCAAGATATTCTATCGCTTGAAGCAGAAGTGACAGAATTGACCCATAAATTAGACGACATACTTTCGCGTCTTCCTAATATTCCTCTTCCAGATGTTCCAGTCGGAAAAGATGAAGGATCTAATTTATGCGTAAGAACTGTTGGAACCCCTCCTAGGTTTGATTTTGAACCGAAACCTCATTTTGAAATTGGAGAAAAGCTTGGATTAGTTGATTTTTCAAATGCAGTTAAAATATCCGGAAGCAGATTTACAATATTGCGGGGGCAGATTGCGAAACTTGAACGTGCATTAAAGAGTTTTATGTTAGATACTCATACAAAAGGTTTTGGATATGAAGAAATTCATGTTCCTTTGTTGGTAAACTCAGAAACAATGTATGGAAGTGGTCAATTGCCAAAATTTGCAGAGGATGCATTTTCTACTGTCGATGGTAGATGGCTTATCCCAACTTCTGAAGTTCCTCTGGTAAACACAGTTGGGAACACGATTATTCCGATTTCAGATTTACCAATAAGAATGACAGCGTATTCCGCTTGTTTTCGCTCAGAAGCGGGAGCGGCAGGAAGAGATACTCGTGGAATGATTCGCAATCACCAATTTACTAAAGTTGAATTGGTCAGTATAGTCCATCCGCAAAAAGGAGAAGAAGAACTAGAGCGTATGACGCGTGCTGCTGAAACTATCTTGCAGAAATTAGGATTAGCTTATCGCGTTATGTTGTTATCAACGGGAGATATGGGATTTTCTGCAGAAAAGACATATGATCTAGAGGTGTGGATACCAAGCGAAAATACTTATCGAGAAATTTCCAGTTGCTCTTTATGCGGACAGTTCCAAGCAAGACGAATGTCTGCTAAATATAAAGATGGTAATGAAAAGGGTTTTGTTTCTACGTTAAATGGATCAGGGTTGGCTATCGGAAGAACGATTGTCGCTATTTTAGAAAATTATCAGCTTGCTAATGGAAATGTGGTCATTCCAGAAGTTTTAGTACCATATATGGATGGCCAGAAGGAGATCGAAAAATGATAAGTAAATCAACGCTATCTGGGTTGAGAATATTGATAATTAATGACGATAGCATTAATTCCTATGGAATTAAAGCGTTGGAGCGTATAGCTAACACTATTACGCCTGATGTATGGGTTGTTGCTCCCGAAGTAGGACAAAGTGGGAAAAGTTTTTCCGTTACTTTTGATTCAGTTTTGCGGATACATGAAGTTTCTCCTAGAAAATTTTCAGTTCAAGGAACACCTGCCGATTGCGTTTTCCTGGCCCTTGGTCAAATTCTTGGGGATAAGAAACCAGATTTAGTTCTTTCAGGTATTAATCATGGTGCAAATGTAGCTGATTTTATAGGGGTATCTGGCACAATCGGTGGAGCCTTTGCCGCGGCTTCTCAGAATGTGAAATCAATAGCAGTTAGCCAGCATTTTGAAGGAAAAAATCCAACTAAATTTCCTTTAATAGATCACTTTCTTCCATCTATTATAAAAAAATTAATATCGCTCTCATGGCCAGAGCAGGTGTGCATGAATGTAAATTTTCCGGAAGTATCTTTCGGTGAAGTAAAAGGAATAAAAGTTGCAGATCAGGGAAGAATGGACGTTAAATGGGAGGTCTACAAAAGAGCAGATCCAGTTGATCATCCTTATTATTGGCTTCACGCGGTTTATAAGCGAAAAGAAGAAGCCAATTCGGATGTTGTTCTTGTTGAAAGCGACGGTTACATAACAATAACGCCGTTACAATGCAGACATCAATTTTCCGGATGTATAAAAAATTTGAAGGAGTTATTTACATCAAATGTTTAAGCTTTTATTTCTTGTTATGTTCTTAATAATTGGTTGTGAAAGAAAGGATTTTTCTCCAGTCGAAATAAAAATAGACGAAGGAGATAGCTATTCTCCTGTGGAGGTCTTTGACGCTGGCTCTTTTCATACAGTGTCGAAAGGAGAGACGTTATTCGATATTGCATATAAATACAATATAGATCCTATGAATCTTGCAAAATTAAATGGGATAAAAACTCCGTACGGTGTGAAAGATGGGCAAGTTTTAAGATTGCCGTCTAATAATGTCCAGTTAGTTGAAACAGAAAATAAGTTTCCGCAATACGCTTCCGCTTTAGAAGAACATCCCAAAAAGGAGGAAGCAAATAATGATGAGCTGGACGCTGAATTTTCAACTGTAATAGCGGCCGGTAAGGCGAAAAAAACAAATATTCCGAGTAAAGGGTCTTCTTTACCAGCAAATGGGTCCACATTCAACGAGCAGGAAGAAATCCTATCGGTTCCTAAGGTAACCAAATCAGCGATAGGAATTGATACTTCTAGAGCTGAAGCTATTGGCTCAAACAATCAGGTTGTACCACCTCTTACAAAATCCGCCTCTTCGGTAAAAATGATTTATCCGGTGGTCGGAAAAGTTATATCTAGTTATGGTGATGTAAAAGACGGAATCTCCAATGATGGCATAAACATACAAGCTCCACATGGTACTCCAGCAAAAGCAGCATCTGGCGGCGAAGTTATTTATGCTGGAAACAAGCTGGAGGAACTTGGAAACACCGTTATTGTCCAACATGATAATGGATTAGTAACTTCTTATTCGCATCTTGATAATATAAAAGTGAAAGAGGGCGCGAAATTAAAGGCTGGAGATACGTTAGGAACAGTAGGTAGTACCGGCGATGTTAAAGATCCTCAATTGCATTTCGAGGTTTTAAAAGAGAAAAATCCTGTCGACCCTATAAAATATCTAACAAAGTAAGGAGCGTTGAAAATGAATAATGTATCGCAAAATCAATCGACTGTTGTACCTGCTAATAATGCTGCGTCTCAGCAACAACCCGGACTAGTGGGAGCTCTTACTCCTATTATTCTAATGGTGTTGGTATTTTATTTTCTCATCATTCGTCCTCAACAAAAAAAGGAAACGAAAAGACGAAGTCTCGTAAATTCCGTCAAGAAAGGTGATAAAGTCGTTACTAGTTGTGGCATTATCGGAGTTTTGCACAAAATCATCGGAGAAAAAGAAGTCTCAGTGGAAATCTCTGACGGAGTTCGAATTCGTATGCTCAAAGACTCTATAGCAGAGGTTTTAGGAAAAGATTCGGGTCTTGGAAAAGACGACGTTGAGGAATCTATCAATAAAGTCACAGAAAAAGGAAAAGGAAAAAAAGCAAGTAAGAAATAATTTGGAGGTATTACAATGATTTTTCCTAGATGGAAGGAGATTCTTGTAGCGTGCGTTTGCGCGTTCGGAATTCTATTCGCTTTACCTAATATTCTTCCAGAGAGTATTTTGAGTAAACTCCCAGAATGGTTGCCTAACCAAAGAGTCAGTCTTGGGCTGGATTTACGTGGTGGAGCGCATCTTCTGTTAGAGGTCGATCTTGAAAGCGTGAAAAATGACTACCTTAATCAAATTCTAGATAGTGCCAGAACAGTTTTAAGAAAAGAATCGATTCCTTATGCGTCCAATTTTCCGAAATCTATAGCTCGTGATCGGGAAAGCGTAGAATTTGATTTAAAAGATTCATCTAAAGTCGGAAAAGCAAAAGCAGTTTTAAGTTCCATTGATGTGGATTCGAAAGTTGATATTGTCGGAAATCATGTAACTATAACTCCGATAGAAACTGCGTTAGAGAAAAGAAAATTCGAAGCTGTCAGCAGATCGATTGAAATTGTTCGCAAAAGGGTAGATGAAACAGGAACCAGGGAAGCTAATATTCAAAGACAAGGAAATGATCGTATACTTCTACAAATTCCAGGTTTACAGGATCCTTCGCATGTAAAGGAATTGTTAGGACGTACTGCAAAAATGACGTTTAGGTTAGTTGATGAAACCGCGCCGGAGATTTCCGATCGCAAAAAAGCTATTGCTCCTGTTGGAAGCATATATTTTGACTCACTGGAAAGTGGGAAGTGCATTGCGGTAAAGAAACAAGTACTAGTCGGTGGGGAAACACTAATTGATGCCGGTTTAGGTTATGACGAGTATGGACGTCCAGAAGTGAATTTTAGATTTAATCAAATCGGTGCGAAAAAATTCGGAGACGCAACGAAAGAGAATGTAGGCAAACGATTTGCTATTATTTTAGACAATGAAATAATTAGCGCTCCTAAAATTCAAACTCCAATAATGGGTGGCTCTGGAAGAATTACAGGAGAATTTTCAGTTGAAAAAGCGCGTGATTTAGCGCTCTTATTGAGAGCAGGAGCATTACCTGCACCTCTTACTGTAATTGAAGAAAAAACAGTAGGCCCTGATTTAGGAGCGGATTCTATTCGTTCAGGAATTCTCGCAACTCTCCTTTCCGGTTTGTTTGTTCTTTTGTTTATGTATATGTGGTATTCGTCGTTTGGAATGATAGCGAATATCGCGGTTGTCGTTAACTTAATTCTTTTAATAGCTGGATTATCTTGCCTACAGGCAACTTTGACCCTTCCGGGAATTGCAGGTATCGCTTTAACGGTAGGTATGGCTGTAGATGCTAACGTTCTAATAAATGAACGAATAAAAGAGTATCTTAGGAAGAGCGAAAAATGGACTAAAGCTGTTGAAACTGGATATAATCTCGCTATGACTTCCATAATCGACACTAACCTAAATACAATTATAGGTATGATGTGCTTGTATCAATTTGGAACTGGTCCGGTGAAAGGTTTCGCAATTACAACAATTCTCGGAACAGTAATTTCATTTTTCACCTCTACAACATTAACCAGGTATATAGTTTCTACGCTTATGAAGCTAAAATACCCCGTTTCTATACCGATGTAAGAAAGGACTTATGTTATGAAGATCTATAAATTAATTCCCCACGATACAAAAATTAATTTTGTTAAAAACAGACGTTATACATATGCATTTTCAATAATAGTCACGTTGATAAGTATATTAGCTTTTATTTTTCATGGGCTTAATTTCGGAATAGATTTCCGCGGTGGTTTTATTATGGAAATAAGAACTCAGCAGGAAGTGAATTTAGGATCTCTACGGGAAAAACTTTCTAAATTAGATGTAGGAGAGGTTTATTTACAAGAGTTTGGTTCCAAAAACGATGTTTTAATAAGGATACCTAGTTCCTCTGACCACTCGAAGCGAGATTTGTCTCTAGAAAAAGTGAAAGCTGCTTTAGGCGAAAGCGTTGAATACCGAAAAGTAGAAAAAATCGGTCCTAAAGTCGGAAGTGAACTAGTAAGAGACGCAACTCTAGCCATTATTATTTCTCTAATTGCTATTTTGATATACATCTGGCTAAGATTCGAATGGCAATTTGCTATTTGCGGAGTAATTGCTCTTGCTCACGATTGCCTAGTCTTAATGGGACTCTATTCCGTGTGTCATTATTTTGAGTTTAATGTAAATGCTATAGTTGCTTTACTAATGACGGCTTGTTATTCGATTCACGACACTGTTGTTGTGTTCGATCGTATTAGAGAGGACATGCTGGCCTATAGACATCTGAGCGTTGCGGAGTTATTGAATAAGGCCATAAATGAAACTCTATCTAGGACGGTTTTAACGTCTCTTACCACAGTATTATCGCTGTTGGCTCTGTGTTTTTTCGGTGGAAAAGTTATCTTCGATTTTTGCTTTCCGATACTGTTCGGATTAATATTCGGAACGTTTTCTTCTATATGTTTATCTGCACCACTACTCTTGTTTACCGGTATAAGAGTCGATGGAAAGGACATAGAAGTAGGGCTGGATAAAATCAGGTGAAAAAAATAGTCATTGCGATAGATGGTCCCGCCTGCAGCGGTAAAGGAACAATTGCCCGATTACTCGCCAGTCACTTTAATTTCACTTATTTAGACACTGGATTACTATATCGTGGAGCTGCATGTGTCGGAATTGACAAAATAAACGACATGTCGGTCTTTGATCTACTGAAAATTTGTACCGGCGTCTCATCGGATATTTTACGATCGGATGCGATCAGTGCAAAAGCATCTGATATAGCTAAATTACCTAAAATTCGTCCGTTCTTAACAAAGATGCAAAGAGATTTTGTTGAAAATTCTCGTGATAAAGGATTTATTTTAGACGGACGAGATATCGGAACAGTTGTTTTTCCAAATGCTGATTGTAAATTTTTTATTACTGCAAATCTAGAAACAAGAGCATCTAGGCGTTTTGAAGCGTTAAAACAAAACAACCCTCAAATTACCTACGATGAAGTCTACCAAAATCTATTAAGAAGAGACGAACAGGACTCCTCACGTAAAATTGCTCCACTATTCTACGATGAAAGCTATACATTAATTGATACATCTCATGAAACTATAAATGAGTCTTTTTTGAGAATTGTTCAAAAAATCCCTCAATTTCTCCGTTAGGACAAAACAATTAGTAGATTTTTGTTAATTTTGCAAAATATTCCCCCGTTATTTAAGCGTTGTGCTCTGTTTTTTTCTAATTGCTTCAGTTAATAGCAAAGAAAAAGCGTTTTTATTCATGCAGCAGCATCTTCTGGTCAAGCTTAACGTCGTTTTTCCCCATAATTAATTTTATTTTCTTTTTAGAAGGAGGAACTCTAATTCGATGTTCTCCGAGGCTAGAATATTTCGCATATATGAACCCGGCTAGCGGAGTCATATTATCTCCTGGATACTTTATATTAGCCCATGGATAAAGTCTTTCATTTGCCACTAGCTCCCATTTGAAAATTTTCATTTTATCTGGATAGTCTTTTATCAGCTGATCCACTCTATGGAAATACTCGTGCGCTGGCATTCTTAATAGTTCAACCATCAGCTCTTTATCATAAACAACGACAAGATGAAGCTCTACTGCTCCATTATTATTCATATCTTTTTCTACGGAAATCATAAGTTTTTCAAGTATTATTCCTCCTCTTGTTTCAAATAGATCTCCAAATACTTTACCAATTATAGATTCTTCTCCATCCTTTCCTTCTGTCAGAGTTTTTATCGAAGACATGGTAACAACACCTTCAAAAGCAGATGATTGAACATCAAAGAATAAAATAATATAAAAAAAACACAGATATTTTCGCACTTTTTCAGCCTTTCGGATGCAAAAATAAAAGCAATATATTACTTAATATGTAGTTAAAAAGAATTATATTTTTTTGCGCTAATCAACGATTTCTATTTTGTGATTCGATTTCAATTTGCTTTTGAGCCTTTACGTCGCTTAATAGAGGCGTAATGTCTTCGTCCATAAGAATATCATTGTTCTGTTTCTGCTTGATTTTTTCGATTGATTTCAGTATCTTTTTCTCATTAAAAACCATTTTTATCACACATTTTTCTTTTAATTTTACGTCTTGGAATGCTTTTTCATGTGATTTTGCGCTTACATAGATCCATGTATAGTTATCCTTGTGCAATGACGGAGTCCCGCACTCTCTTAATACATCTTCAGTTGTTGTTTTTCCAGACTTGAAACTATAGAATTTCTCCATTGCAATATTATTACCGCGAGAATTAATTTTTGCTTCGCAAGCGGCTAAGAAACACAATACCATTATAAAATATTTCATATCTACTCTCAATAATCACGTTGAAGTTTAGACCATACATGATAAAAATCAATATTTTTTTACAATAGACTCTCTATGAAATAGGTGATTAATTTTTTTAAAATCCAGGACCTCTAGATTCATATAATTCTTATTTATTATGAGAAATATGATTGACTTTACAACGTAATAGAGCCATGGTTTTTGTATGAAAGATTATCTCACTGAAATACCTTACATATCAAATTATTATAGCAATTTAAATCCTGTAAACATGGTCTTTATTGCTGCGATTAACAACATACAGCCACCGGATATATTCTCTCCATTTAATTATTGTGAACTAGGATGTGGATGCGGGAAAAGCACGAACGTAGTTGCTGGATGCTATCCTCATGCACATTGTGTTGGCATTGACATAAATCAGGAGCATGCACGAATTGCAAAAAATGAATCGGAAGGATTATCGAATATCGAGTTTTTCAATGTATCGTTTCATGATGCGTTGGAACTTAATTTTCCTAAATTCGATTTCATAACTATGCATGGTATTTGGTCATGGGTTGGAGATGACACTCGCTCTGATATCATCAGGTTTATAAAAAAATTTCTAAAGACCGGCGGCTTATTTTACATCAGCTACGATTCTCTACCAGGTTGGTCGCAGCTGATGCCTTTTCACAAAATTATATCGATGTACATAAAAGACAAGAATTGTCCGATCACAGAAAAAGCTGCCGGCGCTCTTTCTTATCTCAAATTTTTGAACGAAAACAGATCCACATTTTTTGAAAGAAGTCCAGATGCCAAACTATTCCTTCAAACATTGGAACAATCAGATATAAAATATGTCATCCACGAATTATTCAACAAACACCTGCGACCGGAATATTTCTGCGATATAGTAGAGCATATGGGAAAGGCCGGTTTGACTTTCGTGGGAAATAGCGATCGTCTTTACAACTATCCGATGGTATTAACAGAACCGTTCAGGAAATTGCTTTCCACTGCCAGCGATCGCATATCAATGGAAAGCCACAAGAGTATTATTCTAAACGATAGATTTCGGAAAGATATATATTGCAAGCGGAAAACATTTCCTTCAGGTCCATCCAAAACTGTGGAGTATTTAAAACCTTTTAAGTTCATGTGTACAATTCCAGTGCATAAAATAAACCTAGAAACCAATTTCAGTAACTATACGTTAACGCTCAATCCTGAACCTTATCTGAAAATTTTTGAAATGGTTTATAAGAATCCGATGACACTTCATGAAATAAATCTCAAGATGGAGCGTTCTGCGAATAGAATCAATGAGACATTTGAGAATATTTCTAATTGCCTTCTTTCTGGAAATATGAGTTTTGTTTTAACTTCGTCCGAACCACGAATTCAACAGGTTAATCCATACATTAAAATCGGGTCTTATAACTGGAATCAAATAATTAACTGGGATGATCAATATTCCAAACTTATATTCCTAGCATCTGAAATGATTGGCGAATCTGTTGTTATATCTAAAAAAAACGCGCTGGTACTCGCCGGCATATGCCAATTTGGATTGTGCAAAGAAAAAGTCGTCAATTATGCTTATGATTTCGTGGAAGATGATATCAGAAAGGGACGCAACATTTTCGAATACTCAACCGGTCAGGATGCGAAGTACCTAATTTCCCTGGACTACAATTCGGTAGAAAAAGATCTTGTTCCAAAACTAACAACTCTAGGAATATTATCAATTACCCACGAATCCGCATTAAAAGTACAAGTATAGCGTACCCAATTTTTAGACCTAATTGCGGTCGATTTAAAGTTTTATCGAAGCTCAATGGTTTTCCCAATTATGCTGTGCTTACTGAACTTTGATAAAATTACGCCAAGAAACCTGAGAAATAGGAAAATCAAGTAACTACAATCGAAACATTGCTCAAGAACTGCTTCAACAAAATCTTCACACCAGAAGATTCCGCCATGTCTTGCAGATTCTTGTCGCTGTGTCCAGTGAGAACGCAAACGCGATCTTTCGCGAGGTCGCTCTGCAAGATCACAGTGAGTCCGTTGAAATCGTCTCCTCGGAGTTCGTAATCGCTTATGAAAAAAAGTTTCTCTTTTTCGGGAAACGATTTGATAAAGTCAAGTGTGTCTTTGCTTTTTGTAAAAAATCGCAGAGTGAGGTCATTATCACTGGAATAATTTTTGAACAATTCCTCCAGGATTTTGAAGACAGAAGGATCGTCATCTAGAACTACAACGACATTTCCTTTTTCGAAAGTCAATTGTTTGGCGATCCATTCCGGACATTCAACAACAGGAAATTTTATCGAAAAAGTCGTTCCAGAATTTTCTTTTGATTCGATATCTAAAATTCCTTTATAACGACTGATTTCCGCAAGGATTTGGCTGAGTCCGAGTCCATATCCTGAATGCTTCGTGCTATTGAAATTTGTGGAACGCGATTTTATTTTTTCGATAATTTCTTTCGGCATTCCGATTCCATTGTCTTTTATAATGATTTTCGCCCATTCATTTTCAAGAGAAAACGAAATTTCAACAACTCCAGAATCTTTGGCGCAGGCGTCAACCGCGTTATTGATCAGATTCGAAATCATACGCTCGAAACCTAGTTGATCAGCGATTATAGAAATATGCATATCATTCGTTTTAGACAAAAAATCGAATTTTACCTTACTATCTCGATATTCAAATTTCTTGTTTTTTACAATCTCATCCAAAACAAGAGACGGAAAAATATTTGCAGATTGGCTCGAATTCGAAAGTTTTTCGTATTCGCGATATTTAGCCTGCAAAGTCCCACAAATGTTTCTGATACTGCTAGCCATACTTTTTAGCATACCCTGACAACTATCTGGGATATCAGGCGATTTTGCTATGAACTCGAGACACGCGAGCGGTGAAGAAATGTCATGCATAACCTGCGCAGTGAATGCTTTAAACTCTTTTTGTTCCCGGATTTTTGTTTCTTGTTCTTTGTTTTTGATTTGCAATTCTGCCGCTTTTTTTCTATCAGTATCATTAACTGCGAGCCCTATAACTCCCTCAATTTCTCCATCTATAACCAGAGGAGATTTTACTGAAAGATAGCTGGTTCCTTCATATTCTTCTTCCACGATAACTTGTTCACCAGAATCTATGACTTCTTTTGAATTTTCCCACGATTTTGGATCTAGCTCTTCTGCATTTATATTTCCTACGATTTTTGAAAATGCAGTATTTTTGTAGATATATTCACCACGTTTATCTACCACAAAAAAATTAACATTCGATACTTTTTCGCGCATAAAGGCTGATACCTCTTTATCAATTTTTTCTCGATCATACACGCGACACTTGTATCCACTTTGAGCTTGTGGAGAAATTTTATATCTAAGGTGCTTGATATTTGTTCCATATCTATCGGTTGCATATAGTAAAGAACGAGCAAGATTCATCGGATACACGATAACAGTATTTTGCAAAAAAGCACAAGCATGAGCAGTTTCTTCTATCAAAAAATCTCTGCATCCTTCAAAAGATCCATTCCCTTTGTAGTGTGAAACAGCAGCCTCTGTATTCAATATGTCCCTGAATTCCAAAACCATGCCGTTTTGGTTGCCATCACCATCGAAGTCTGCCACTATTTTTTCGCGCCACTTTTTAAACTCCTCGGTGTTAATTTGATCTACCCAGGATACAACCTCGGTTTTCACTAATAATTTTGATATGGCTTGCTTGTTATTCGAAAACCATATCGAAGGTATGCTCCGATCGCTTAATTTATCGAAAGAAAAGATGCAATACCTATATAAATAAGATGCATCAAATATGAATATTTTTCTTATCTTTTTTCTGATGTGCTCAGAATTAACCGAGTTGACAAATTCCTCAAAACCCTCGCCTGTTTGGCTGTCACATTTGTGGGAAACGACGAAGGTCAACTCAACGGCGTAATCCTCTACAGACTCAAAGAAACCAACAGCTTCTTTATCCCATTTTATACATCTTTCGGTAGACATTCTTTCTCTCCTTTCCTACGAAATACACTGTACACTCACACGCTTTCACGCAATCTTATTATGATAACATATTTATAATTTTATAATCGATATTGCAAGTAGTAATTGTAAGTCTACATAAAAATATTTTTCATCAAATTTTTTCTCGACTTTTGAATTAACCCCATCTTAACCATCGTCGTGGTAAGACGGTTGGATCGCGTGTGATCTGTGTGTAGTTGATGCCATGAATATGAGTGATAAAGTTAATGATGTAATTAGTAGAATCCGTAAGGTTTATAAAATTTCTCGGAAGATTGCTGATGTGATTGTTAAGAATGCGAGGATTCTGGACGAGATGCGAACATTGGAGCTGTTCCAAGTAACATAACATTAGGATTCCCTATTGCTTATGGCGCAATTATTCCACCAGCTACAGCAATCAACGTTCTCGCCAATCCGAACGGTTTGGTTCCTGGGGGAGCGGCAGCGCCTGGAAATTGGAATTTCCCTAATACATTTCCTCCACATGTTATTTTTGGAAGAGTTACGGCTGGAGCAGGAGTCATTCCATTGGCGGCGGGCATACCACCACACATAGGCGCAGCCGCTGGACATGTAGTAGCAGCAGCACCTCCTCCTCCTGTTATATAAAACTACAGTCTCCACAACCCAGCTGCAATTGCAGCTGGATATCGTACCAGAGCCGCCTGCAAGAACACTTCCAGCTAATGATGATTTTGCTCAACAATTCCGTTAAATTTACAAATCCATTTCTGCCATATTTAATTCCCATGAGATATAATTAGCAGTCGGCAAACAATCTCTATCGATTTTGCAAACCTTATCTTTTAAAATCGGCGACAAAGACTCAAAAGATATACTTCTTTTCATCATATTGAGTGCTTCGATATAGTATCCAGCAGTGGACAGCATATGAACAGAAACATTTACTCCGTCCATCAGTAATGAATTTGCACACGCTCGTGCTACTGCTTCATTTTGAGTATAGAATTGCGAACCAATCCAGTAGAAACTCTATTCTCCTAACTCAAATAATCGCATAGCAATCTGATCCTGTACAGAATATAAACTCGCATTTTCTTCGGCACTGAGAGTTTCAAATAAAAACTCTGCTTGATCATCATTAGGTATCAACTCGCCATTCAATTTTAATAATTCCCTTTGATCACTTATTCCAGCTTGTTTAATTTTGTAAAAAACTTCCATAATAGCGTTTAAATCTAAATTGCCTTCATATTTATTAAAAAATTGAGGAATAAGCACTTCTCTAAATGTTATTCTTCCGCTTTGCATCTCTGGGAGCATCACATCTCCTGCTTTCATTCCACTAATATCTTCGACCATACTCACTCCACACACCACCACCGCGGCGCAGCAGGCACCGCTTACACACTTCATCATATCACGATAATTCATAATAACCTCCTAACTCCTCAACAATTATAAAAACAAACAACGAGACTGTCTGAACTGATGAAACCCGGAGTGCGTTGACGGAGATTCTCCGCTACCGCTTTCATCATTTTTCCTAAAGCATCGCTCGACCTCTTTTACAAAAACTACATACACTAAACTCATCGTATCTCACATGTTTTTTTTGTACGCAATACTTAATTAACGAAAAATTAACCTTTTACATTGTAATTTAATTGTCTTTGTGTGTGTTTTATTGATATTTTTAAGCAATCGTCCCAAAGAGTTTGATTGAACGGGCACAAATGACGCTGATGGCACCTGACAACCGCTACGGCTTCTCATGTTTGTGAGCTTTCAAGCTTTTCTTATTCTTTTCATGTTCAAATAAATCTTTTACTGAACAGTCAAGGGCTTCTGCAATCCTTGCCAGCGAACGAAGATTACAATCGATGATTGAAAGCGAGCTCCGTGCCTTCAGTATGGTATTCTCGGACACGAGAGCATCGGCGGAAAGCTGACGTAACGTTTTTCCTTTTTGTTTCATAAGCAATTTTAAATTACTGGTTATCATCAAACACTCTCCAACCAAAAAGGTAAAACTATTGCGATGTTTTGTATGCATCAATTTTGTGCATCAAATTAGCGGCTGTGTTCCTCGATATACGTTGGATTTACGAAATTAGCCTAAAGATCCTATTTTTGATTTTTTCTCTAAGTTCAGGACAAATATCCGCATCTGTTTTGTGAGGTTTTGCTTCAATATTTTGAGGCAACATTGTTTTTCTTCCCGTTTGTATGGTATAGTGCATAAAAAAATTGGAAGCAGCAAAAATGGAATTAGAGTACGATTGTACGTCGCCGATGACTAAACGCCTTCTGGAGAGAGTACTCAACAATAGATAGATGAGAATATTTTTTGGCAATGATTGAAGGTTTGCTCGCATTGCAATGCGCATAGTAATTTTATTGAAATGTTAAGCATTTCTTCTGATCTAGATACAACTTTGGTTCGCCTAGTCATTCGTCCGAGATAATGTCTCGTGTTTGAGTGACCATATTGAAAGATATAGCCAAGCTTTTTATCGGAAGGCTAGAAGCTTTAGAGCAAATGTAAGCAAATGGAGTAGTGATCCGAGTAAACAGAATAAAAAAGAGTTGGAAATCGCTGCAACGGAGATGTTGCAACAATTCGGTTTTGAAAATTGCGATATTGGAATTGATGCGTTCGAAAATGAATTAAAAGCCATAAATGTAATGGATGCTATTTTGGATCAAAGAAAAGTTTCGCAAGAAGATATGGATGCGTTGTTTGGTTATGTTAGATTGAGATCTGGATATTTAGGCAATCTACATGTTGAAAGCTTTTTACACGCTCGAGGAGCTTTGTGAATTAAGCGTCTGTTGCGTGAGATTTGCGTGTTTCTTTTCGGATTTTCTGGTAAGTGTCTAAATTTTAATCAAGAAGACGGTGGTTGCTTAAGTTTTTTCAAATAACGCTAGAGCAATGGTGTGGTGTAAAAATGAGACCGTAAGATATTTTGTGTAAAAGCCGAATAATTGTTAGAAGTAACTAAATTAGGAGGAATTTACAATGATCAAGAAGCTAAGCAAAGAAGGATATTTCTCTAAATTACATAGATTTGGAACATTGCCCCTTGCCTGCTGTCCCGGAAAAGAACAGTCAGCTGAGCAATTATATGGCATTTATAAACAACGAAATGAAATCGAAGTAATGTTTGATAATTATAAGAATTTCCTGGCCGCTGACAAA
>JAIRMQ010000010.1 GCA_031258575.1 Holosporaceae bacterium
CGAAAGCTTTCTGCTGCACTTGAAAGAATGCGAGTTTCGGTATAATAATAAGGATGAGGATCTTTCTAAAATTTTGACTAAACTGGTCAATAAAGAAAAATAGATGCTAGTCTAGAGCCAAACTTATTTATATCAATGTCTTTCTAAGGGAGGTCTTTCCTTTTTTGAAGTACTATATTCCTGGTTTTTCCAATTTTTGTGAGTTAGAAGACCGATGATTTTGGATATGGTGGTTTTTAACTCTTTTCTATGGACAACCATATCGATCATTCCGTGGCTTAGTAGATACTCGGATTTTTGAAACCCCTTTGGAAGTTTTTCGTGTATGGTCCCTTCTATAACTCTGGATCCAGAAAAAGCTATAGTGGCTCCTGGTTCTGCAATATGTATATCCCCTAACATAGCAAAAGACGCTGAAACTCCCCCGGTTGTCGGATTTGTAAGCAGAACAATATATGGCAACTCGGCCTCTTTTATTTTATCGATCGCTATGATAGTCCTGGGCATCTGCATAAGTGAAAAAATACCTTCTTGCATTCTGGCTCCACCCGAGCAAGGAACAACTAGGAACGAATATCCTTTTGACGCGGCAAAATCAGCCCCTGCTAAAAAGCCTTCACCAACAGCTGTTCCCATCGATCCTCCCATGAAGTCGAAATCGAAAAATACAGCTGCCGTTTTATGCCCATTTATACGACCATATCCAACCACAACTGCGTCTTCATCATTATTTTTCCGAGACGATTTTAAACGATCTACATATCGTTTAGTATCCTTAAACTTCAGAGGATCTTGAACTTTTGACTGATACTTAATTTTAGAAAATTCTCCAGAATCAAATAGAAGTTTGATTCTGGAATCTACGCTAAGTCTCATATGATTTCCGCAGCGAGAGCAAACTTTATAATTAGACTCAAGCTCTTTATAGAAAATCATTTGCTCACATTCAGGGCACTTTCCCCATAAATTATCCGGAACATTGTTCCCTACAAGAGCTCTGATTTTTGGTTTGACAAAGTTAGTTAGCCAATTCATCTTTAATTTTTATCCAAACGGCCATTAATTACATCCTTAAGTTTTTTGCCTGCCTTAAAGAATGGTACATTTTTAGATTCAATAACCACTTCTTCCCCGGTTTTTGGGTTTCTTCCTTTCGTTTTTCCTCTTTTTTTTACGGAGAATGTTCCAAATCCTCGTAGTTCGACCTTATCTTCGTTTTTTAGCGCGTTAGTAATCGTTCCAATGATAATTGAAACTACCTTTTCTACATTGCGCGCATGCATATACGGATAGACTTCAGAAATTTTTTTTATTAAATCCGCTCTGGTCATGGTACTCTACCTCGAAATAGATGGTATTAAAATGCCAAAACATCACAATAAGGTCAACTAGTTATTTTATAGGCTATGGAAGATATAGAAATATGTATAGAAATTTTAAATTCAATATAATTTCTTCATTTGAAAAAGCGAGAGTCGGAGTTTTAAAAACGCCGCATGGAGATATTCAAACCCCAGCATTTATTTTTTGCGGAACAAAAGCCAGTGTTAAAGGAATTTCTCCGAAACAGCTAATAGAAAACGAAACTCAAGTTATACTGTCGAATACCTATCATTTGCTTTTATATCCCGGAGCAGACCATATAAGAGAACGCGGAGGATTACACAGTTTTATTGGATGGAAAGGGCCTATTTTAACGGATTCCGGCGGATTCCAAATATTTAGTTTGGGGCATGGTTCCGTCGCTGATGAAATAAAGGGAAGACGTTCTGGTATTTCTGCTTTATTAAAAATAGACGAAGATGGAGCGTTATTTAGATCCTATCGAGACGGAGCACTGCAGTTTTTAACTCCAGAAAAATCTATAGATACTCAGAGAAATATTGGGGCAAACCTTATCGTTGCTTTTGATGAATGTACTCCATATCACAGTGATAAAAAATATACTGAAAATTCTATGGAAAGATCTCATAGATGGGAAAAAAGATCGCTAAACGAATTTATTCGTAAAAATGATTTTTCTCAGGCATTGTATGGAGTGATTCAGGGAGGCGTATACGAAGATTTAAGAAAACGTAGCGCGGAATTTATCAGTGAGAATCCGTTTTTCGCAACAGCAATTGGAGGCACACTGGGATCCACTAAAACTCAGATGTACGAAGTGGTTGAAATGGCCATGAATGGGCTTGATATATCAAGGCCGATTCATTTGCTGGGAATAGGAGGTATTTCTGATATTTTTAGGGGAGTAGAAATTGGTATAGATACGTTTGATTGCGTACATCCAACAAGAATTGCAAGACACGGCGCAGCGCTTGTAAAAAAGAATGGAACTAGAGAGCATATAAATTTAAAAAATACTATGTATGCACAAGATGATAATCCCATAGAAAATGATTGTAACTGTTCGACTTGCAAAGGTTTTTCCAGAGCTTATTTACATTATTTATTGAAGGCAAATGAGCTTTTAGCTTTCCCAGCAATTACAATACATAATATAAAATTCATGAACAAACTTATGGGAGAAATCAGAGAGGGCATTCAAAATAAAACTTTAGATATAGTAAGGGAAAAATGGTGTTAAAGAAAGTTTTCTTCCTATTTTTTTGTTTTATTGTTTTTTATGCAGTTCCTTACAATAAAGATTTGCAAGATTTTCATTATAAAGCGGAAATAATTTTGAAGAAAAAACAAAACTTATTCGAGACATTATCGGATTTAATTTCCGAATCCGATTTAGTCACTGAAATTAAGCAATTGAGAATTTTTTCTCAGCAGAATAAATCTGTAAGCAGCATGAAAACTCTTAAAGACAGAATTAGTAACGATATCAAGATTATTTATCAAAAGACTCATATGGCAGGCTTTTACAGTGCTGTCGCTAAATATGACATAGATACTACTAATTCAGAAAGAGTAAAGGTAAAAATCGATGTTGATCTTGGGAAAAAATTCAAGTTAAAGCTCAATCTAAACTATTTTAATCGAGATGCAGATTTTCAAAAAAGACATTCTCTGCTTTTAGAAAAAGATCTGCAGATGTTTAAGGCTTCTGTCGATGAAATAGTATTTTTTATAAAAATTGCATTAAAAAATTTACAGAAGGAGGGATTCTTTTCACCTAAAATAATCGAGAAAAAAGTCTGGATTGATTATGAAAAGAAAGAGGCAATCCTGAACTTAACTATAGATCCAGGACAGAAGGTTTTCTTTTCAGAAGCTAAGATAAAAGCTTTTCCTGATATCGACGAGCAATTCATAAGAAATCGAATAATTTGGAAAAAAGGAGAGGAATTCGATATAGAAAAAGTTGAATCCACTGCAGAGAATTTAAAAAATACACAAATTTTTGCAAAGGTAAAAGTCAAGCCTGATTCAAATTCAATTGTTGATGACAAAATTCCAATGATCATCGAGTTAAGTGAAGAAAAAAAACATATGATCGACATTGGTCTTCTGTACTCCGGTATGCGAAGTATGAATTTTGAAAAAAGATCCGAAGCGCAAAAAAAACTAAAATCAATAATAGCGCGGTTAACTTGGACTAATTGTAACGCATTTGGAGGTGGAGAAAAGCTAAGTTTTGCAATCGAAGGAACGCCGATGAAAATTCAAGACAGACGTTCTGACTATGCCTTTGAAACGTCTTTGTCTCAGCCTGATATGATTTTTAGGAATAATACAGTTACATACTGCGTTTCCAAGAGGCAGGATCTTACTAATACGTTTTTCAAAAAAAATGACAATCTATCGGTTATGTTCGAATATCCTCTAAAAGAAGATCTTCTATTAAGAACGGGGGGAAATATAGAAAAAAATTACGTCGATGCGGATGAGATATTTTTTCGCGATGGCGCTGGAAAAAGATATAACAATTTATTGATTCCAATAGAATTAGTATTTGATAGAACTAATGATTTACTCAATCCGACATCTGGATATCGCATATCAATGAAATTCTCCGAAGTATTTCTAAAAAGTGCAAAACTCAATAATATTAGTACCTTCGATGTGTGTTTTTCGTATAACTATGCGTTCGATGATTTAAAGAAAACTATTTTTGCTTTTAATGTAGCTAGAAAATCAATTATCGTAGGAAAAATCGATGATATTCCGCTTGATAAAAGGATTTATGCAGGAGGCATGAATTCGACAAGAGGATTTGCTAGTCAAATGGCGACCGATATGATTTTAGGAGTTGATGCTCCTATGGGAGGAAAATCATCTCTTGAATTTAACAACGAAATTCGCAGAAGAATTTCTGAAGATTTTGCTTTAGTTTTATTATTTGATGGGGCGAAAGTTTTTCAAAATATATCTCGATTTGATTATCTTCAAACAGAAAAGAAAAGATGGTTTTTTTCTACTGGAATCGGAATAAGATACTATACAAGAATTGGGCCTATAAGGGTTGATTTCGCTTTTCCAATGAGAAAAAGAAAAGGCATAGATTCCAAGATGCAATTTGTTATGAGTTTAGGGCAAGCATTTTGATAAAACGCATTAGGAAAGTAATTATATTACTAATGAGCGGTTTGTTTTTCTTAGTAGGAGCGTTTTTTTTTGATTCTGGACGCAGAGTTCTTTTAAATACGGTTACAAAGTATCTAAAAACCCAAGGAATAATTTTCATAATAGATGGTTTAGATAGAAAAATAACCAAGATTCATAAAATTTATATTCAATCTCCGTCTGGAATAGAGCTAACGTTTTCTGACATAACTCTTCAAAGGAAATATATTATTGATAAATCTTCTATTTATGTTGAAAATTTCACATTAAATGGGGCAAGTGACGAAATAGACCTAGATGAGAAGCTTAAAGAGCTTATCCCACTTATGCGAAAGCTAAGATTTTTTATCGATAAGTTATCTTTGGGAAAAGGTCTATTATATCTCGGAAAAGAAACTTATTCGCTCGATAACCTAAGATATCAATCTCATAAAAATGAGGATGTATTATATAGTGAAATTAGTAAACGGTACTTTCTAAACGTCATATTTAAGTGGAAGATTAACGAATGCGTAGAAAGTAATATATCGTTCAGCGATTTTTCTAATTCAAAAGGAGATCTTTTTATAAAATCTCCAGAAAGCGGAATTTCAAATTTTGCGCTCGAATTTAATAATAAAAATTTCAAGATACAATCAAACGGATGTTTTGCAAATTTTATGAAAGACATTGTTATAAAAAATGTCTTTATAGAACATTCTCATGCGATTCTAGAGGGAGCGGGAAATCTATTTTTACAAGGGAAAAAGATAAATATAGTCGGACAAGTAATTCCGAAAAAAGAGAAAATCCAATTGATTCCGACCTTAATCGCGGAAAATTTTACAGACGTTACAGCTGATTTAAATCTTTCCGGTAATTTCTTTAAAGATATTGTTGCTGATTTTATCTTCAAGAGATCTCAATTGCCTATTGGAAAGCTTAATTGTCTTTATAAGGGTGATAAACTAAAAGTTAGCGGAGATATCGGATGGATAAACATAGTGGGATATAATCTTTCTAATTTGATATGCGAGTACCATAATAAAAAAGCAAACGTGAAGTTATTAGGAAAAGATTTCGAAATAATTTCCGATATTGGATTAAATGGCAAAATTTCCGTTGATAGTCTACTTTTAAGGAGCGAAAAAGGATTTATAAAAGCTTCTTCTAGCTTTTTAATCACTGATAATTTGAATTGTGGTTTCGATTTTAATTTCAGCAAAATGGATTTTTGGAATAAAATCGCACCAATTTCAGGAACTGGATCCGGAAAAATTCTATATAAAAATAAAATATTTTCCGTCAACGGAATTTTTCAAAAGCTTTGCCTAAAAGGAAATAAATTTCGCGATATAAAAATCTCCTACGATAATAGAGCGTTTAATCTTATTGCTCGAAAAGCAGAGGCGATCGGAATACATATGAGGAATTTAGAATTTAACCTTTTTGATAATAATTTTTCTATATTTGGCAAGATGCATGATGGAGGCACGATAAAGTCAAAGGGTACTATAGAGAATTCCTACTGTAAAATCCTTTTAGAAAATTGCAGCATATTACACCCGGATAGTAAAGTTGTTTTCAGAAAATGCCGTTTCGATTCTTCTAAAAATGATCTTAGGTTGTATTGCGATATATCTGGGGAAAAAGGTGACAGGATAGGAAGTGCAGAAATAGTTTCTAATTTCAGCGAAATGAAGGGAAAATTTAGTAAATTTCCACTTGATAAATTCCTGAAACTGTTTGGATATCATATTCGAAGCGGTAAATTAGATGGAGATTTAAAATTAAAATCAGAAAATGAGAATTACATAGGTAATGGAAAGCTGATTTTATCAAATTTGCTAGGAAGCAAGCAAAGCTTAGAAGCTAATTTAGAATTATTAAGCAATGGCACAAGAATCAATGCTAACCTGAAGAAGTATATAAATGTTTCGGCATTTTTCCCAATTAATTTCAAAAGTAATGGCTCCATCGCTAGAAGTTTAGATAAACCTATAGATTGTCGCATTCAATCAAATACTCGCCTAAGGGATATTCTTAATCTATCAGATAGAATCGATTTAAGTGGAAACTTAAATTGTGATTTGCGTGTTAGCGGAACATTTTCGAAGCCAATTATCTCCGGAAATGCAGAATTGAAAAACGCTTTTATAGCAGTTGGTGATTTATTTCTGAAAAACAGAATTATTTCGTTGATAGGAAATGGCGAGTATTTAAATGTAGTACGTTGTGATTTTATAGATCATAGAAAACGAAAAGCCAAAATTTTGGGAAATGGGAAGCTTTTTTTCGATGGAATTATTCCGAATATCAATGCTAATCTTCAAATGGAATTTGATAATTTCACTCTTTTCGATTCTGATGACTTTTCAGCGATTGTAACTGGAACAGGAACGATGAGCGGTCCTTTGAATAATATGGTTATTCGCGGAGATGTTACTATTCCAAAATGTAGCTTACAAAATTTCGCATCTGGCGATAAAAAACCGGACATAACAATTGAAAATGATCCATATTTCGCTCCTCATTTTTCTTTGGGAAACGATTTTTTTGAATACGATGTGAAGATGCATTGTTCTGACGTAAAAGTCGCTAGTAGTGTATTCGAAATTCATTTACGAGGGGATTTATTGTTAACAACATTTAATGATGAAAGTGCTCTTGACGGAACACTTAGATTATCGTCCGGCAAATTAGATCTTTTCGGACGAAGAATGAAATTCATCAAAGGTGATGTTATCTTTCAAAAGGAATTTCCATTTACTCCGAAAATCGATTTAATATCTCAAAGGAATTTGGGAGATATAAGCGTGTCTTTTAATATAAAAAGCACTCCTAAAAAAGGCATATCTTTTGATTTGCATTCTACTCCTTCATATACGCAAGACGTAATTCTTGCTCGAATGCTTTTCGGAAAAGAACTAAAATATCTTAATGTTACTGAAGCCGCGCAACTAGCGCATGCCATAGCTGGACTAAAGCAGCAAGGGTACATTTTTTCTGTCCTTGACACATTTAAAAACTTAGGGATCGTGGATAATATTTCCTTTTCTGATGGAAAGGAAGGACAGAGTTCACTTTATTCGGATTCAAGAACCAAAACAACTCAGGGAAATATGAGCCTTAGCGCCGGGAAATATATAAATGATAACATTTTTATAAGCGTACAAAAAAAAGAAGAGGGTGCTTCTTTTAACATAGACTTTTCAATTACCCCACAGATATCTATAAAAGCAAACACAACAGGAGAGACCGGCATCAGCTGGAAATATAGATATTAGATCTAATATATTTCATTAGAGTTCTTCTCGTGACCATATCTCTATATTCAGAAAAATTCGCCACTAAGTTAGGCATTATTGTGCACTTACGTTCGAAGTTTTGCTAAGACTCCAAACCAAAATTTAGGCGACTGGAAAGAAATTAAAACATAGTTTAGAATCCACTCGTGATTATTTAATAGAGGATCCATGAGCGAAGAGATTAATTCTATATTGCAAGAGATAAACGAAGAGATAAAAAACGACCAATTACTGGTTTTTATCAAAAAGTATAGGAATGCCATAGTTTCTTTTGTCGTGGTTACGGTGATTGGAATATTGGCGTATTCGTCCTGGCATCTTCGTAAAGTTAGAAAGATGGAGGGAATTACTAATGCACTTTTAAATATTATTCAAAAGCCTTCATCTTCTAGCAATTTAATTGTAGAGGAGCTAGCTAAAGATGCACCGTTTGAATTGAAACCTATTCTCGAAATTATTAAGTCCGGAAGGAATTTGTTCGATTTTAAAGAAATTCCGGCAAGCTCTGAAGCTCTTTTAGAACTAACCAAAAAAGGCGGAGTTGATGTAGTATGGAAGGATCTCGCGATTATTATTTACACATCCTATAGATTCAAACCAGCTGAGGAGCTTATAAAGCTTTTGGAACCACTTACAGCGGATAATAGACCATTTCGGTTTATGGCAATAGAGTTTATTGCTATGAACTACGAGGAGCTAGGAAAGCATGATAAGGCGTCGGAATATTTACAAAAAATCTCTTCCAATACTGAAGCTCCTAAAACTCAGAAGAAGAGGGTAGCAATTTTGGCGAATTATATAAATGAAAGGAAGCAAAAATGAGTCGTTTATTTTTATATGGAATGCTAGCGGTAGTTCTTTCTGGGTGTTCTTCCAAGGAAAGGCTAAAAGGAACACGTGAAGAACTGTTTGTAATAGCCAATGACGACTTTTCCCTCAGAGAAATTGATAAAACTCCCGTGATGATAGACTCTCATGAAGAAAAAAATGCTGAATTTCTACAGGCTTTTCTAAATCCATCTCATTGTTATGCTCCGCTTCATTTTTCCAAATCTTTTCATGAATTATGGAGTTCTTCATTGGATTTCGAAAACTCTTCTGCGTTAAAAATTTCTTCTGCACCTGTAATCGCCGAAGGAAAAGTGTTTTGCGTTGATGCCGCAGGCATTGTATATGCGTTTGATAAAAAAAACGGAAAGAGATTATGGAGAACCAGCATAACTATTGCAGGAAAAGACGGACAGATAGGGAGCGCAATCGCTTATTGTAATAGACGCATAATAGTAACTTCGAGTTTCTCAGAATGGTTCAGTTTGGATGCAAAGACCGGGCGAATTTTAAAAAGAATAAAATTACCTGCGCCATGTAAGGGAGATGGAATAACCATTTACAATGGAAAGGCCTTCGTTATGTGTAGTAATAGCAGTCTCCACGTTATTGAAATAGAAACCGGAAAAATTTTGTGGTCACATTCTGGAATGATGACAGATATAACTTTCATCGGAAGTTCTGGAGTGGCAGTTGATAACGGTGTTATATATTTGGTTTACCCATCCGGCGAAATATATGCCCTTCTGGAGGAAACTGGAGCTGTTATATGGGATGCGATGCTATCAAAATTCTCTATTATTAATGCTGCTCAGGCATTTTCTCACTCTCGCGCATGTCCAGTTATAAAGGATGGAGTAGTGTATTTTGTTTCTGCGAACGAGCAAACATCCGCCTTTTCTACAAAGGACGGAAAATTGCTGTGGAAGACCGATTTTGGAGGAATTCAAACTCCGATTGTAAGCGGAAATAGCATTTTCATATTTAATTCAAGATCGGAATTAGTGTGTCTAAATAAAAATGATGGCCAAAAACGTTGGGTAAAAAAGATAGAAAAAAATGAATCTGAAGATTGGTATGGTATGATTCTGATAAAGGATCATCTACTCATGGTTTCTCCTAAAGGGCGTGTGATTTTCGTCTCAGTATACGATGGTAAGATTATGAAAACCGTAAATATAAATGACGAAGGAGATGGAATTTCTGTAAATCCTGTAATTGCGGATAGTAGAATGTATATTCAGATGAATTGCGGGAAAATAACGGCTTATAAATGATAATAGCTATTATTGGTAGGCCAAATGTTGGAAAATCGACTTTCTTCAATCGAATTATTGGGAAAAAATCAGCGATTGTCGGGAATATGCCAGGAATTACGCGCGACCGGAAAATAGAAAATGCCGAGTTGAGCGATTTGGTTTTTGATTTAGTCGATACTCCAGGAATGGATCCATTTTCTAAAGATTATTTAGCAATAGCCATGAATACACAATCTACACGTGCGGTAGAAGAATCTCATTTAGTGTTTTTTATGATTGATGCAATTGAGGGCGTTACAGAATATGATAAGGCAATAGCGTTAGAGTTAAGAAATATTTTTAAAAGAATCGGCAATCGTCCAGTTGTTCTGATAAAAAATAAATCCGACGGAAAAAACACGATATATGATGAGGAAATTCTTGGATTCGGAGCAGGAATTTCTATCTCGGCTGAGCATAATATTGGTATGATAGATCTGTATCAAAGGATTTCTCCTTATTTCCTAGATAAAAAATTTGCGGAAACAAAAAAAGCAGAAGAGGAGATAAAAATCGCAGTTATCGGACGACCTAACGTTGGAAAATCTTCATTAATCAACGCGATTATTGAAAAAGACAGATTACTTACCGGAGATAAAGCCGGAATTACAAGAGATTCGATATCTCTGGAATATAAGTTTAAGAATCGTTCTTTCTTACTAATGGATACAGCAGGTCAAAGAAAGAAATCAAGAATTATAGAAAGAGTAGAAGGAGTAGCCATTGCGGATGCGATGAAGCATCTTCGTCAAGCTAATATTGCTTTGGTTCTAGCCGATATACAAAGTCCTTTGGAAAAACAAGATATAACGATTGCAAAAAACGCATTTGACGAAGGGAAAGTAGTGATATTTGCATTAAATAAAAGCGACATCGTTTCTAATCCTGATGAGATTTTAAAATTAACCAAGCAGAGACTGTCAAGAGAATTCGCGCAATTGCCGGAAGTCACATGCCTTCTTGTTTCTGCTAAAGAAAAGAAAGGGCTCGTAAGAATTTTCAATTCAGCGTTAAAATTATATGATCTTTGGTCTAAAAGAATTACGACGGGTTCTCTTAATAAATGGCTCAGCAGAGCAATTGCTCAAAATCGCCCACCATTAGTAAATGGTATGCCAATAAAATTAAAATATATTGCTCAAACAAATACGCGACCTCCGACTTTCATGCTTTTTTCCAACAGAAGTAAACACCTTTCTGCAAGTTACAAAAGATATTTATTGAACGATATGAGAAAAAATTTTAAGTTTGATGGAATTCCTCTTAGAATTATATTGAAGGAGCAGTATAATCCATACCATCAGGAATAGGAGAAAAAGTGTCGTTACAATCTTTTTTTAATTTAGAAAATCTATCGGGTTCGATCGCTTCTTTTACATCAATAATAGGATTGCTTCCACAGATTTATAAATCATACAGGATTAAGTCTACCGGAGATGTCTCAATGTTAATGATGGTAAATTATTTTATTTGCTCTATCGCTTGGATTATCCATGGATCCTACGTGAAATCGGATTTTATCGTGTATAGCAATGTTTCAAGTCTGATTTTATCTGGAGTGGCTATTGGACAGAAAAGAATTTATGACGCTCTTCCTAGAAAACATCTCGAATCATAGATCAATACTGTGTTTAGATGGTGATATACCATATTCTATTCTAAAGAGGATAAATCTTCCTATTATTGCTGCAGACGGAGCTGCTAACGCTCTTATAAAGAAAGGAATAGAGCCATATGTTATAATTGGAGATTTAGATAGCGTAGAGGAAGATTATTTAAAAAATAGGAATTATATAAAAATAAAAGAGCAGGGAACGACAGATTTTGAAAAGTCCCTTGCATTTATTCGTGAGCAAAAATTATCTCCTACCATTGTTACAGGAATGAATGGAGGTAATATTTCCCGCATTCTCGAAAATATATGTTTATTATCTCAAACCGATTTCATAGCGTTATCGAAAGATACAGTTTGTCTTCCCATTCAAGGACAAAAAATCCTGAATCTTCCGCTGAATACCAAAATTTCCATATTCGGAGCTCCGGAGGCGATTATTAAAACTGCTGGTCTTAAGTGGGAATTGAACGAAGAAAAACTTTCGATTGGCGAAAGAAACTCTTACAGCAATAGATCCATTTCTTCACAGGTTGAATTTACTATTTTGAAAGGTAAGGCTTTAATATTTATAACTTTTTATCATTTTCACTATTTCTAAACAAATATCATTTGGCCTTTCATCTATTGTAACATAGTTGACAAAAGCGTTTTATATTGTACAAAAAATGAATAATTGCGCGTTGGATATTATATAAAAGGTTTGATATTAAGATTTTAGGCGTTCTTATTTTACTACTAACACATGTTTTTATTTGTGAATCTCCGAATTTTTGATGAACAATTCTGGGTTCAACCCCAGCAAATTTCAAATTAAAAGCCCAGCTAGAAGTAAAATAGTGATCTACTGGCATTTTTATAGGATAAAATTTTTGTAACAATTGATAAGCTGCGTACCGATTAATGAGATAGCATCCTGCGTGCGTCACGTTAGTGAGATAAAATACTAATTTTTTATAAAATGACAGAGACGTTAATTTTACAGGCAATCCATAATGCTTTACTTCGAAGCTTACAATATCCCATAATTTTTTCTTTTTTAAAACTTCCTGTACTGTTTTCCGTAATTCTTTTGGATCAAAACTAACATCGTCCTCAAAAATAATAGCAAATTCATTGTCCGATTTTAAAAACGATTCCCAGGATTTTTTATGACTTAAAGCACATCCTATGGTTCCAGGTTCTGGTAGCATCTTGAAGCATTTTTTATAAGTTTCTAAATCTATTATCGATTCCATTTTTTCCCTCGAAAGATTATTCCCATCGACTGCGGAAATTCTTGTAAATAGGAATCCTAATTCCTCGATGGATTTTCTAACAAAATTTAGCCTCTCAGTTGCCTTATCTAAATTAATTAAATAAGCGCATACCTTTCCTAATTTAAATTTATCAAATTCCTCTTGCCAATCACCGTAGGAATTACGAAAAAAGAACACTATTTATACCCGATATATCAAAAAGTATAAGTATCTGAAAACTATTTTAAAATCAATCAATATATCTACGTATGCTAATTTTCTATAGTCTTCATTCATAATTTTAAAAAACAGTCAGATATCCAAACAATGGTTTCGTTATCACGCCGGCTTTATGCAAAGAAATATGCTACATAATCGAAGTGTTTTTTCTCAAGGTAAAGACCTTTGTAATTCTATTCTTTATCGGAATTCGACGTTTGTCTTATATATTTTTCTATCTCTCTTTTATAAGAAGCGGCGACGCTTTTTATATCCGCAAGCTGTTCTTTTGTAATATACTTCGCGGATACCAGAGCAATAATCACATTATAATTTTCCACTGTTTCTTGTAAAAGAATCATTGTTCGTCCGCATCTTCCAGTGAAGTATCTTTCTGCTATTGATAACGTCTCGTCATTAATTTTTTCAATACTTGAAAACTGGAACTTAGCTTGAGGACATTTTTCATAGAAAAGATTTATATTAGCAGGTTTTCGGGGAAGTTTTGTATTAGTATTTTGCAAAAACACAAAAGCAGCAATATTTGTAGCATTAAAGGTTAGATTATTTGGCCAAAGAACGCCAATTAATCCATTTTTACCTTTAAACGTTCTGTATCCCCACCCTTCAGGAGAGTTTATAACGAAGGGATTCCTTTCATCAAATTCCGGCGTTTCTATCGGAATGCTATAACTCCTGAAGAATGAGAAGAAACCAATTAAAAAGATTAAGATTTGTCTCCTCATCTCTACCTCATATCCAATTGATTGTACTCTGAAAAAACGAATAAAATATTACTTTTACTATAAAATTCTAATTTATAAGGTCCTTTCATAAAAACTATTTATGTGATACCCTTCGTCTACTTTGAAGTAAGGGAAACAATATGAGTGAAGATATGGTTAGCAAAATCAAGTTGATTATAGCGGACAAATTAGGAGTCGATATATCGAAGGTCACTGATGATGCAAGATTCGTTGACGATTTAGGCGCTGATAGCCTTGATACTGTTGAACTTGTAATGGCCTTAGAAGAGGAGTTCGGTATTGAAATTTCTAATGACGAAGGACAGGAACTCCGATCTGTAAAGGAGGCCATAACCTTTATAGAAAACAAACAGATAAAGAAAACATGAGAAGAGTAGTCGTTACAGGCTTGGGAATGGTTTCTCCTCTTGCTGTCAATGTAGAGGAGTCATGGAAACGCTTGTTGAACTGCGAATCCGGCATCAAGCGGATTATATCATTTGATGTTGAAGATCTACCTTCGAAAATAGCGGGACAGGTTCCTGCGGAGTACGTTATGCAAAAAACGGCTGCTTTATTCGAACCTCTTAATTATGTTGGTCCTAAAGATCTAACTAGAATGGACACTTTTATTCTATATGCTATCGCAGCTTCAGTGGAGGCCGTGCGAGACGCGGGGATTGGGGATCTGAGTGGAGAGGAAAGAGACAGAGTTGGCGTTCTTATTGGATCTGGTATCGGAGGTCTGCCTTTCATTTATAACACGTCCATAAATTTAAGTGGGAGTGGAACACGTAGAGTATCTCCCTTCTTCATTCCAGCATCACTGATAAATCTGGCCGCAGGGCATGTTTCCATTCGTTTTGGGTTTAAAGGACCTAATTATTCAGTAGTAAGCGCTTGCGCATCTGGAAGTCACGCTATTGGAGATTCTGCAAGACTAATTCAAGTTGGAGATGCGGATATAATGGTCGCTGGAGGAACGGAAGCAGCAGTTTGTCGTCTGGGAGTAGCTGGTTTTTCCGCTGCTCGAGCCTTATCGACCCAAAGAAATGATTCTCCTGAAGACGCATCTAGACCATGGGATAAATCTAGGGACGGATTTATTATTGCGGAAGGTTCAGGGATATTAATTCTTGAAGAATTGAACCATGCGAAAAAGCGGGGAGCTAAAATTTACGGTGAAATAATTGGATACGGCATGTCCAGTGATGCGTACCATATCACTGCTCCATGTCCTGACGGAGATGGCGCTTATAGATCCATGAGAAATGCTATAAAATCAGCAAAAATATCCGCAGATCAAATAGATTATATCAATGCGCACGGTACTTCTACTGTATCTGGAGATTTTGGAGAATTAAAAGCGACAGAAAGATTTCTTGAGAAGGAAACAGGTGTTTTAATGTCGTCGACCAAGTCTTCCATTGGACACTTGCTTGGCGCTGCTGGGGCTGTAGAAGCTATATTTTCTCTTCTTGCAATAAGAGATAGAGTAGCTCCGCCAACATTGAATCTTTCCGAACCGGAAGATACTTTTATTGATTTAGTACCTCTACAACCCAAAGAAAAGCCTATAAATATAGCAATGTCCAACTCTTTTGGTTTTGGTGGAACGAACGCTTCCATAATATTAAAGAAATTCACCTAAATTTATGAATTCGGTAAAGAGTATATCGAAAATTACTTGTTTTTCTATCTTTTTCGTTATATTCGTCTTTATTGCAGCGATTCTAGGGTGTCTTTACCAAAAGTCTTCCTACATGCCTACGAATAACATAATTATAAATCTTACAGACGATGACCATTTCGCTGATACTCTTACCAGAGAAGGAATATCGAATAACTTTTTTATCACGAAAATATCAATAAAAATTATGGCATTATTCGGATATGAAGCGAAATTCGGAGAATACGCACTTCCTCATCGTGTCTCGCTATATGAAGCCATAAAAATTATAAACTCTGGGAATGTTGTAATCCATAGAATTACTATTCCGGAAGGCTTTCCAACTGTTTATACCTTGAGAAGAATTGAAAGCAATGAGCATTTGAGCGGAGAAATAGAGCAAATTCCCCAAGAAGGATCGATAATGCCTGGAACTTATTGTTTTAAGTATCCTACGACAAAACAGGAGATAATTCGCATAGCTCAGAAAGAGATGGTCGAATTTTTACAAAAGGAATGGCCCAAGAGATCTCTTTTATGTACCCTGAAAAATCCCTATGAAGTTTTGATATTGGCCTCAATTGTAGAAAAAGAAACCAGCACAGAAAGGGAAATAGTGGCAGGGGTCTATCTACATAGGCTAAAAATTAATATGAAATTGCAATCGTGTCCAACTGTAATATATGCGCATAAGAAAGGTAAGAAATTGGAACATACACTGAAATACAGTGAATTGAATATAGATAGTCCATACAATACATACCGACACAAGGGCTTGCCTCCGACTCCCATAACCAATCCCGGAAAAGAAAGTATTATTGCAACGCTTCATCCCCAAAAAACTGAAAATTTATTTTTTGTATTCGATGGTATTTCCAAGCATATTTTTTCTAAAACCTACGAAGAACACAAACGGAATATAGCAGCTGTTAGAAAAGCAAAACCGCAGAATTAACTTTTTTAATGTTTTAAAAAGATAAATTCAATGTCGTCCAGAAAGGGTATTATCATTTTTTATCATGCGAAACAAAATAATTAAGCCAGGAACAAATACAAAAGGAGTAAGAAGGAAAAAATTAGTCCATCCGCAAGCGTCCACAATGATTCCGGAAAATGATTTAAATATGGAACTCCCAAATTCAAAGAATGCCCACAGCGTTGCGTATTGAGTAGTAGCGTAGTTTTTATTACATATTCCATATACAAATGCTAAGAAAGCTGTTGAAACAGTTCCGATCGTAATATTTTCAATAAATACAGTACAATATAACATATTTATGTTATGACCTACATAGGATAAGAGAGCGTAGGCAAAACATCCAAAAGCATGAAAAATGCCGCACCAAAGCATTGCTTTTTTAGCGCCCAATCGTTTGACGACATATCCTCCAATGATTCCGCCTAAAAGTACAGCAATTGTCCCGAATACCTGAACGACATTTGCTATTTCCAGTTTTGAAAATCCCATATCTACATAAAAAGGCTTAGACATCTTTTGGATCATTCTATCTCCTGCTCTATAAAGCATTATGAGTAGAATTGTCTGAACCCCATTCTTACCTTTTATGAAAATTCTAAAAGAACAGACAAGACATTCGAAAATCGTTGTTTTTATAATTCGTACAAACTCCCATCGAGTTTTTTCTTTCTTCTGATAAGTTTCTGTCATCTTTTCTATTCGTTTGAAATCGTTAGTTCTTTTTATTTCCGGCTCATCCATAAAAAGAATAAAGAATGTGCAGAAAAAAATTGCAAAAGCCATGGATGTATACGCAAAATTCCATCCGAAATAATGTGCTAAATAAAGTGTTGTGCTTTTCGAGAAAAACATGCCGGTTTTGTATCCGAATATAAAGATGCCAGCTATTGGTCCAAGCATTTTCGTGCTTACTACTTTATCTAATTGATAAGCATATATAGAAGCGTCTTGGCAACTATCTGCGAATGCTGTAAATGAAACGAAAAATATTAGTCCAGGTAAATTTGTTTTCGGATCAATCGTGGATATACCTAAGAGTCCAATAAAAAGCATTATCTGACTTGCAATAGCCCAACCGCGCCTTCGACCAAATATTTTCGACAGGATTGGGAAATCCATTTTTTCTATAAACGGAGCCCAGAGGAACTTTAGTGTATATGGCCACTGTAATAAAGCAAAAAAGCCTATAATGGTGTTCGATAATCCGCTTTCTTTTAGCCATAGATCAAGAACTGTTAGGCGTAACAGAAAAGGGATACCACATGTAAAACCGACGAAAAATCTATTGCTGATTCCCGGACGCAAATAAGTTTTTACAAAATCACGAAAAACAAACGCAAACTTCATCAGGTAATCCGCCTCATTTTTTTCCGAGTGATTTGACCAAGATACTTTTTCCTAAGTCTAATGGCTCCGGGCGTAACCTCTACCAATTCATCATCCTGAATATATGACAATGCTTGCTCTAATGAAATAGTCCGAGGAGGAGATAATTTTATATTATCGTCTTTTCCAGATGCTCTCATGTTACTTAGTTGTTTCGTTTTGGTAGGGTTAACATCCAGCTCATTGCTTTTATTATGCTCTCCAATAATCATTCCTTCATAGACAGGGTCGCCTGGATTGATAAAAAGAGTTCCTCTATCTTCCAGGAAAAAGAGAGCGTAAGGCACGGCATTCCCTGGAGAATTGGAAACTAAGACCCCTTTAGTTCTTCCCTCAATATGTCCCTTATAGGGTTCGTATCCGCTAAAAGATCTATTCATAATACCAGTTCCTCTAGTATCAGTTAAAAACTCGCTATAATAGCCAATTAATCCTCTAGTTGGAATTAAAAATTTTAGTCTGGTTTTTCCGACTCCAGAAGGACGCATGTCAAGCAATGATCCTTTTCTAAGAGTAATCTTTTCAACAATAATGCCTGTGAATTCATCATCCAGATCAACATATAGCTCTTCTATCGGTTCTAGTTTTTGTCCAGACTTATCTGTTTTATATAAAACATGAGGACGACTAATTGAAAGCTCAAAGCCTTCCCTTCTCATCGTTTCAATAAGAACACCGAGTTGAAGTTCTCCACGTCCTGCTACTTCAAAAGAATCTTGCTCATCTGTTTGCTTTACAGAAATTGATATATTTCCTTCGGCTTCTTTCAATAATCTATCCCAAATCATGCGGGATGTAAGTTTTTTTCCGCTTTGTCCTGCTAATGGAGAGTCGTTTATTGTAAAAATCATCGATAAAGTCGGAGGATCAATTGGTAGGGCTTTTATAGGAGTACTAGTCAGCATTGAAGCAATTGTATCAGCAACAGTCGCAATCTGGAGACCAGCTATTGCAACAATATCTCCGCATTGAGCATGTTCAACGGGTATACGTTTTAACCCCTCGAAAGATAGTAACTTAGTAAGGCGAGATTTCTCTACTATTCCCGCATTTTCTCGAATAACGTGAACAGAATCGTTAACATTGACTTTTCCTTTGAGGATTTTACCTGTTAAAACTCTTCCAAGGTACTGATCATAATCGAGCATTGTAATCAACATCTGGAAAGGAGAATCTTCATCAATCTCTGGTGCTTCAATATGTTGAACTATTTTTTCTAGTAAAGGAGTAAGATCTTTTCGTTCTTCATTAAGATTTTTAATGGCCCAACCATTTCTCCCAGAAGCATAAATGATTGGGAAGTCCAGTTGTTCTTCCATCGCGCCTAGAGCAACGAATAAGTCGAATATTTCATCAATAACTTCATTTACCCTTGCATCCGGTTTGTCTACTTTATTAATCACAACAATAGGTTTTAGCCCTAATGCTAAAGCTTTGGTAAGAACAAACTTTGTCTGAGGCATTGGACCTTCAGACGCATCTACCAATAAAAGTACTCCTTCTACCATACTTAAAATACGTTCGACTTCCCCTCCGAAATCAGCATGCCCAGGAGTATCAACAATGTTTAATTTTATATTATTCCAAATAAAACTTGTGCACTTTGCAAGAATTGTAATTCCGCGTTCTCTTTCCAAATCATTATAATCCATAGCGCAGGTTTCCATTTGCTGATTATCCCGAAATAACCCGCTTTGTTTAAACATAGCATCAACAAGAGTAGTTTTTCCATGATCGACGTGGGCAATGATAGCAAGATTTCTAAACTCTCTAGACAAAGCTTTCCTCCAATTATAGATAGATGGTAATTATACCAGCAATCAAGTTAATATTCTATTATTGAAAACTACATCTTATTAAATGCTTGCGTCCTTTTATAAAATCCACTCCAGACATTCTATTTTTTCCGGAAGGTTGGACTGTTATTAGTTTGATATTTCCGATTCCACAAGACACAATAGCACTTTTATCCAGAATTCCGACGGAAGAATTTATTTTTTCATGATTTTCAATTTCTGCATCCAAAATTTTTACACGAATTCCAGATATTTCAGTCCAGGCTCCTGGAATTGGAGAAAAAGCCATTACCTGCCTTAAAATTGTATCCACCGAATTCGTCCAATCAATCCTGCATGATTTTTTTTCTATTTTCGGAGCGTATACGCTTCCCTTTTCCGGCTGTTTCCTCGCTTGAGGTATTATTTGATCGAAATTCTGCAGAGTTTCTACAATCATTTTTGCACCGAGGTTTCCCAATTGATTTGATAACTCTTCATGGGTAGTTTTAGGGAAGATGATTACTGATTCCATAGAAATAATATCTCCGGTATCTATACCGTCATCCATTTTCATAATAGTAATTCCGGTTTCTTTATCTCCTGCTAGAATTGCTGCTTGAATCGGAGCTGCTCCGCGCCATCTTGGAAGCAAGGAAGCATGAATATTTATAAATCCATGTGGTGGAATTTCCAAAATACTTTGCGGAATTATCAGCCCATATGAGGCAACTATTGCTAAATCAACATTTAAAGATCGGAAAAATTCAACTTCTTCCTGCGTTTTAAAGTTCTTTGGACAATAAACCGGAATATTCTTATTTTCTGCGAATTGATGAACTAGAGATTTTTGAATTTGATAATTTCGTCCGAACGGCTTAGGTGGACGAGTGTAGACCGCAGCAATATTGAATCCAGTTTCACAGAGAGCAACTAACGCTTTCAACGAGAAATCGGAGGTTCCCATAAAAACAATCGATTTATTGCTCTTCATTTTCTTTCTGTAATTTTTCAAACTTTTTTGTCGTACGAGCTTTTTTAAGGCGGCTTAAGTGATCGATATATAATATTCCGTCTAAATGATCTAATTCATGCTGAAAACAAAAAGATAAGAAATCAGAAGCTTTTTCCTCATGCCTAGCGAAATTTTCATCCCAATACTCTATAACAACCGACTCATGTCGTTTAACGACTTCTCTTAATATCGGAAGAGAAAGACATCCCTCTTTTGATTCCACAATTTTTTCAGATTTCCAGATTATTTTCGGATTGATCATTTTGTATAGTCGCTGAGGTTCAGCGCGTATATCTACTACGACGATTCTTTTTAAAACACCTACCTGAGGAGCCGCTAATCCGGCACCATTCCATTCGTACAATTTACAAGACATTTCATGAAGAATATCCTGAACACTTGGATCATCTTCTTTAACATCGTCGCATTTCTGAGACAATATCGGATTAGGATATATTATAAGCTCCATAGTTCTTAGGATTTGTTTAAACCATCCTTATGATACCCGTCTTTTATAAAAAATAAAGTAAACATTCCCAAAACAATTGACACAATTATCATAAGCATGCCGTTCTTATAATCGTTGGGCGTATATGAGGCATTTTTAAAATAATTCTTAGAAAAATCTATAATTTCGCCAATAATCGGCACCAAAATGGTACTCCCTAGCATTGTAACCGTATTAACAACCCCTGTCACCGTTGCGCCAATTTTCTTCGGAGTTAGCGCTAACGCTGCGGGAAAAGATAAGAATTGACAAGTCGCTGCAATTCCTATTATAAAGAATAAAATGCATAAAATTGTAAAATTCAGCTTAACGAAAATTACTGTTCCGAATAAAGCGACCAGAATTACGCTCCCCCCAAGCATAACTTTTCGATAACTTTTTAATTTCTCTGATAAATAGGCGGCAATAGGTGCTCCGAACATTGTCCCGAGATATATCATACTAACAGCAGAAGCAGCAGCTACTTTATCAACTTCGTAGATGCTCTGCATAAAAGAAACTCCCCAAGCATCACAAAAAGCTGACACAGGCCCTAAAATAGTCATAGAAAATATTCCTATCAGGAGAATGCGGATATTGGAAATAATTACTTTTATAGAGTCTTTTATACTAAGTTGTTTTTCTGCAGAATGGTTTACGTCTGTTGGTTTGGGTAGTTTTTTCATATCAACAGCTAGATAACCGATTATTACAATAATTATCCCGAAAATTCCTATTCCACAGACGATATTTTTCCAAGGATATATCTCAGCTAAGTTAGCTATTAATAAGTTCAGGGAAACAGGACCTAAACTTCCACAGGAAATTCCTATACTTGAAATAAAAGCAACTTTTTCTCGGGGGAAAAAATCGTTTGAGACTTTGATCACAAGAACAAAAGCGAATGAAGCTCCAAATCCTATTAATAATTGAGCCAACGAAGCTACTTGGTAACTGTTAGTCCAAACAAATGCCAACATTCCCAATGCGACGCTCAAACAAGCGATTACAGAAATTAATTTTACATTAAGCCTATCAATAAGAATTCCAACAGGAATTTGCATTGCAGTATACGTAATGAAAAACAAACCTATTAGCCTGCCCATTTCAGCTGCAGTTACTCCAAAGTACTGTTGTAAATCATTATTCAGAACATTAGGAACAGAAGAACGAGCCCCATATTGATAGATAAAAAATAATACGGAGAAACCCCACAAAACAATATGCATAGACGACTTCTTTTTCACGTACTTTTCCTTCCCTAAAAAAAACACAATAAATTAAACAGATTAATACCAATACGAAGCTGATACGAACACATTGTTACTGCGTCCACCTTTTAAATTTCTCACAATTCTTTCTCCGTAAAGGCTGCCTGTTGAACAAGAGCTTACGCCACCGTTAATTGAGAAAGTAGTGCCTACGGGAAAAGAAAGATTAGTCACAATATTAAACCCCTGCCCTAACATTATAATAATTTCACCAGAAGCATTAAGAGTCGGAAAATCCTTGTTCACCCCAAGAGTGACTTCCGTCGTTTTTTTTCCACTAAACACACGTTCCACCCCAAAAATAATTCTGAAATCTTCTTGATATTTATAGGTGCTAACCATTTTATAAGAAACACCTTTAGAAGTTAGATAAGCGTAAGTATCCGGTGCGGTAAAATTAAAAAATTCAATCGGTTTCGAACGAGGAGTTTGCCCATTCGAAATACCATTGTAAAGTCCTATAATATAAGAATAAGTAGTTCCGCTTAAAAAAGTTGCGATCAATCCGGCTTTTTGAATATCTCCCTTGGTCACCGGGATTCCAAGCTCTTTATAACATTCTGCGATGCGAACGACATCATTGCTAGTTCCCCAAGGTCCTTTTTTCTTTTCTTCGTTGCTTTCACTATCAGAGTACAAAGACGGCATCATTTTGTTGAGAATTATGGTGAATCCCTCGATCGCCCCCATTTCGCCCTTCATAAGAAACTTGTTTGTAAGCACCTCTGAAAAATAAACCTGATTGTTTATTCCACCGCATGAAATAATCAGCGATTTTTTCACGTCTCCGCCACGGTATATATATCTTCCATTCGAATCAACCTCCAGATCTACAGAGCTTTCACTTCGTCTACAGGATCCCACTTTAAACGGCTTCGTCATTCTTCGGAAAAAGTATCCAAAAAAGTTCTCTTTCTTTTTAAAATTTTTTGCTTCATCATCGCCTTTGATGTGCAAACTATATCTGTTTCCAAACGCTTTTCCTCTTAACCCGTGTCCTACTTCGTGAAAAGCTATACTGAAACATCCATTAACAACAATTCCACCTGCCATAACAAATAAAGTCAATAAACATCCATCTGAAACATCCAAACCCTTACCACCGAAGCAATAATTCTCCAACCTATCTATCCCGCCAACAAGTTCTACTCCAAAGTTTACCAATTGATCATTCGTATATAGCCCTTCTATGTACCCAGAACTTATAGTTACGCTATCTTTCTTGCCGACTATTGCTTCACTACAAAAAACTGCACCAATTAATCCAAATACAACTACAAACGAAAATAACTTTCTCTTCACGTTTTTATTGTCCCCCTGAAACCGCTTTTTATATAACCTAAATTTTAGGAAGAAGCAATTGTTTTTGTTTTTTGATAAGTATTTTTAGCGATCTTTACAAAAAAGTAATCTTGTTTGATTAAACTAGGAAATATTCTGTATCAGGTGGCGTTATGATAAAAAAAATTCTGGAGACATTGAAAACAACGCTTTGTATAGCGGTCTTTGCTCTGATCCCAATACTTATCGCTGTAAAATTCATAGGAACTTCATCTGAAAAGGATTTTTCTCAGTGTATTGATACTTTTGTTCACGCTGATGGCGTAGGAATTTCCAAATACGCATCATTGCAATTTGAGAATACCCAAAAAGAAATATCCACATTATTGGCCTGGATAAGACTTACAGACTTTTCAAAAAAGAAAAACGTTCAGGAAAGAATAAAGTCCATCATAAAACGTAATCCACATATGACGTCGGTTAATATCTACGAAGAAGACGGAAAATTTTTTACAAACGCTTCGGAGAAAGAAGAACCTAATTTGTCTATTACCGAAGACATGGAAAAACTGCAAGACGAAATCTTGTACTTCTTAGAACAACAGGAAGATAAGAGCATTATTTTAAAATATACATTTTCTCGCAAGATAAATAAGAAAAAATTCATTTTTGAAATAAAAATAAAATGGAACAGATACGAAAAATATATGGATCAACTAGAAGAAGGATCTTTCCCACGGACTTATTATATAGTTTCTCCGAATTACCAACGTTATATATCATTAAATTCTTTGCCTAAAAGCTCTAAAGGAGATAAAGGGACAATTGCTCTTGGTTTGCATTTATCTCAAAAGATAAGTACGATTCCGCAGGGATTTTCAGATATTATAATAGAGTCTTTCAAGTTCAGGCTGTTCTGTAAAGAGATTACAATGCCGCCTAAAATGTTGGGGGGGAAATTATTTGTTATCGTCGCTACGGATAACAACGCCCTTGATGTTATTTCCAAAGGGATATCTGGTTCTATATCATCTACAAGATTCTTATTGGTATTAATTATCTTTATCGTCAGCGTTGTCGGAGCTCGTTTCTACATCAAAATGAAAGGACGGTTGGGAATATCCAACGCAATTTCTGAGGCGACACCTTTAGCTGTTGTTATATTTAAAAATAAGGATGGAAAAATCTATAAAATCAATTCAGCCGGCTGTTCTTTACTTATGATAGAAAAAGAACGAGTATCTGAGATAAACACATGGAATCTATTTATTGAAGAAACCGATAAAAATTATATAAGCAAGGCAATTGATTCTAATATCAACGTTTTTAATTATGAAGTGCTATTACAAAGTTTGGGAGGAGGAAGTTTCTGGTCCGTGTGTTCTGCCAGTCCGATTAGCATAGACGAGGAGAAGTATATCGTTCTGGCTATATTAGATATTAATCGACGTAAGGAAATAGAGAAAAAGCTTGCGAATAACGCTTCGCTTCTCGAACAGCAAATTGCAGAAAGAACCGCGGATCTTGATAAAAAAGCGAAAGAACTAGAAGAATCCAACATTCTGCTAGAAAAAGCAAAAATAATTGCCGACGAGGCAAGCAATGCAAAAAGTAAATTCCTTACAAGTATGAGTAACGAATTGAAAACACCGCTTAACGCTATTATTGGATACGCCGAAATACTAGAAGAAGAAGCTCTAGATAGAAAAGATACCGTTTCTGCGGATGATTTACATAAAATCACTAGTTCTGCAAAGCACTTATTATCGTTGATCAATGAGATTTTGGATTTATCTAAGATAGAAGCCGGAAAAACGCAGTTATTCTTTGAAAATATAAAAATTGCGGACATCATTAAAGATGTAGAAGGGGTTGCTATGCCGCTTGTAGCAAAAAATGACAATTCTCTATTCCTTGAATTTCCGAAAGATATCGGAGATATGTATTCCGATCAGACAAAGATTAGGCAGTGTTTACTCAACATTCTAGGAAACGCGACAAAATTCACAGAGTTTGGGAAAATAACAATAAGAATAGCTCCCGTGGTAAAAAGTGGAGAAGATTTTATAGAATTTTCTGTAATTGATACTGGAATTGGAATATCGCCTGAAAAATTAGAAGGAATTTTCGAGCCCTTTAATGAAGAAAAAGGAAATTCTGGAGGAGGATTGGGACTATCAATTACAAAAAAATACACCGAATGTCTCGGAGGTACGATTACTGTGGAAAGTGAAGTCGGCGTCGGTTCCAAATTTGTTATCAGACTTCCAAGAGTATGCAAGACTGAAGCAAGTGATTCCATTGAGATAAAAAATAATCAAAGCGATGATGCTTGGGAAGAATCTGTAGATGAATACTCTCTCACTGGAGATTCGGGTACAACAGAAGCGAATACTTTCGGCAAAAAATCTGATCAATCTGAATAGAAACCTAGTTAGATACATCTTCAATTAAATTAGATCTACTTGCTTAGAGATTATGAGGCATCGATTGTGCGCCTAATCTGTTAAATTTCAACATAGCCCCCCTTAACTAAACTCAAGAACCAAACCAATGTACCATTTTAGCTACATTAATCATAGAGGTTAGATCAGAACCTAACCTCTATGTAACATCTAGTACAATCCTACTCCGTAGTTTGCGTTACTGGACTTTCCTGTAGGGAGCTATTGTTAGAAAAACGAGCAGCAGTCTGATTATGTGACAATCTTTTTCTAAAAAGCTTCACTACTTTTCTAAAAAAAGGCGCTCCATTTCCACTATTTATATATGCTCTAGTAATGGCAGCTAACTTATCAATATGCTCAGGATCCACGTCATCTAAAGCTGTTTCATCTTTCGCGAGAGGAATTTGAAACCTAATATATTTGAAATTTTCATCGTGTTCGGCAAAATATTGTAATGTACTATGCGTAGCATTTGATGTGGCATCAATCGCGATGTTATGGAAAGCTCGCGCCCAAAAAACTAGCCCTTTGTTGTAAAAAGATTTTTCTGGCTCGGCAAATGTATTTTGCCCTGTTCCAAAGGATATTAACGCTATTTTAGATGTCGGGAAGAGCCTCTTGGCATGTAAATATAAAAACTGACTCGTATTGTTTGCAAATAAGCCTCCGTCTCCTCCTTCGTATTTAATGCCGTGCAAAGATTTACATGCGTAGGGGTTAAAATATGTCGGAGCCGCAGACGTCATCATTAATAGGTCCTTTAGAAAAAAATCTTCATTGTTATCGAAATTTGTATAAATTTTCGCTTCATTCGTTGTGTATGAAAAAAAAGTCGTTAAAAATTTTACCGTTAGCTCGCCGCCTTTAATATCACCGACGATTTCAGAAATTAGATTTTTTTTGCCAGAACTATTATAGGACGGCCTAAAAACACCACTGCATGATCTGAAATTTTTATCAAATATTCTTTCGGCATAAAGGGCAAAATTGTCGGTAAAGTCTTTATGCTTTCCCAGCGCTAATCCTGCGGCAATAAGTCCTCCGACTGACGTTCCGCCCAACATATCAATCATATCGACAGACAGTGATGTCTCTATTTCGGTTTCAAGTGCGGATAATATAGTAAGAGGAATTATTCCCCTAGCGCCTCCTCCATCAAATGAAAGAATTATTTTATACCGCGGATCGATTATAGGAACTTGAGCATATAAGAGTTTGTCTTGTAAGGGATGTGGGTTAGTAGCATCGCTTAATGGTAGCGTTAAAGGATTTATAACGGAAAAACTATGCGATGAAGACGTTGAATCAGTATCACTGTTTAGAATCATCGCATAACTGGAATAGCCGTATGATAGTAGGCTTATTCCGAATAATAATGCTTTTAAGAACATAGTTTTCTCCTTAGGTTGTAATTTTGCAAAAGAACAAAAAATTAATTGAAAGACAAAGAGATAAACGTAGAATATTTTTTTACAAAGAGCATATCGCTATTTTTCCAAAAATCGTACCACAATTTCGGACGTAACTGATAAAATTAACATTTTATTGAAAAAACATTGGACAACAACTACATTGAGTATCTATACACTAAAATAGTTAATATAAAGTTAATTTTTTATTTTTTTTTTTGTATAAAAGGATTTTCTGTAGAAAATGCCGTGTTTTTAAAGTTATCCTTGTTGTCAATTAGTATTAGCCGGACATCAATACATTAACGTTGTATCTATTTTTCTTGGTTGGTCTAGTTCAACTGTTTTTATTGTTCTTTGCCTTTTTCTGTTTATATGCAGTATCGGTGCTACTTTCCAATAAAATTTCTGGAAAGCATTTGAAAAAGATGCAATAATGGTGTATAGTAGTGCTATTCCAGTTTCGAATGGGGAATAGTTTAGCGGTAGAACTTCCGGCTCTGGACCGGGCAACTGTGGTTCGAATCCACGTTCCCCAGCCATTGGCTAGTTGACACGGTGATTTGACTTGCGCGAGAAGTGAGCGATATATGCGCTGTCCCACAGAGTTTTGTGCTTTCATTATAGGACAATTTTTCAGTGTTAGCCTAGACAAAACCTCACCTTTCTCTCTCCATCTCCCATTTTCTCTCCGCATTCCGGGCAACCGGAGAAATGGGAGTGCCCGAGTTGAAGGGGCTGAAGGAGAGGAATTTGGTAGAATGTCGGAGTGTTTTGGACGGATTTGGTTCGTGAGGTGTGTCGGTAGGGCAATAACTATGCCTTATTTCAAAGCACTGCGCGAGTGACGATTGTGCAAGTATAAATTTTTGAAAAAGCATTCCTGTCAACTTTTATTTAACCTTTTGGCTTTATGCTTTTATTTGTAGGGCAATCGTGGAGCTTGTGCAAAACGAATAGTCTCGAATATTAGATAAGTTAGGATAATAAAATGAAAAAGAAAAAACAAAACGATCGAACTGAAAAAGAAGTGGTAGTGAAGAAAAATGGATTTTTAGTATCATTGCTGAGTAGTGCAATAAAAGGAAGCTTGTTCGCTTCTGCGTTGGTGTTTGGCTGCGCGCAGGGAGATGTTTTCCAATTACAAAATCCTGCAGTTGACGGCGGTGGTCCAGTGCCAATAACAGCAGCGAATGCAGCAGCTTTCAATGCCTTCATAACTGCAAATCAAAATGCACTGCCTGTTGGAGCTGTGGATCCCTTTGTCGGTGGTCCAGCGGTAATGATGCTCGGATATGCTGTTTTTTTTCCAGCTGCTGGAGCAGGAGCCCAACAAATATATGTAGTAAAAAAACGTCCCGGTAATTCACCAGCACTTCATGATCCAACTGTTGGAGGAAATCCTTTGTCTTTCAGTGACTGGGAGCATTCGGAAAGGCAATTGGCTATACAGTTGACACAGGTTGCAAGAGGAGCGGGAGCTGCTGCAATTCCAGCAGCTGCTGCAGCACAATTGCTTGCTGCAGTTGTACCTGCGGTGCCTGCTGCGATGCCTCCTGCTATTGCACATGGAGTTGGTGAATTCCATATCTACACGCAACAATCGCCGTGCACTAGCCGTGGCCCAAATAACAACGGCTTTTCATGCGTAGAATACTACGCTGCTTTACAAGGAATGTTTCCTCTAGGAACGGTGTTTCACATTTATTTCAATAATGTAAATATTGATCCGAATTACATTGCTGGTAACCCTGCTGGTGCAGCTGCATTAATAAATGTCGTGACAAACCTTATGAACAGACCATTGCCCCCTGTTGCCTTAACTAACAGATTCCAAATAAATGTAATGACAGGAGCTTTAGAGTATAATCAACAAAATGTTAATGCCCCGAATGTGAACTGGGCTAATGCAGCGGCAAATCCAATGCAATTTACCAACAGAGTAAACATCGCTCTTGCGGATCCAGCTTTACCAAACGCTGATAAAATTGCGATATTTGATGCAGTGTTTGCGATTCCTAATGTTGTTTACCACCTTATTTGACGTAGAAACACTAAAGACGCGCTGCGAAAATACACAACCGCAGCGCTCTTCGTGTTACGCAAAACACAAAAATACATTACTCGGAATCAAAAACGAACGTCACGGT
>JAIRMQ010000047.1 GCA_031258575.1 Holosporaceae bacterium
TGCCTACTAATTATACCGCCTATCGAAATATAACATAACTACTTTTTTATATCAAAAAACATCGAAAATTATCCTCATTCCTATAGGCAGCATAAATCTATGCGGAGTTAGCGGTTAAATTCTATATTGAAGAGATAATAGCTGTCCATTTAAGTTTTTTCGCAGAAATTCCAAATTATATATCGAATATCAGAGCAGGAGCACGCGACTACAATTCCAAGTGCAAAAAATCGAGCTATCTTTTCTGAAAGATTTTGGCGATTCATTAAAGACTCCTCAATTGCAATGATACTAATTCCTAGCGGAAAAAGCGGCGAATAAAGTGCCGTCGTCAAGATAATCCAGTTCTCCTCCAACTGGTATTCCATGAGCTAGCATTGTTATTTTTATGTTTTTATTTTTAAAAAAATCTTTTATATAGTGACTAGTGGTCTGCCCTTCAAGCGTAGCGCTTAGCGCGATAATAATTTCGGAAACCTTATTTTTTTCACATCGCCTTTGTAATTGATCCAGCATTAGAAATTCTGGTCCGCGTCCTTCCATCGATGATAATAATCCTTTTAAAACATGATATTGTCCATGGAAACAAGCAGTTCTTTCCACAGCCCACAAATCGGCGACACTTTCCACTATACAGATAGTATCTTTAATACGATTTTCATCCGAACAAATTGAACATATTGCGGAAAAGCTATCGACATTTGAGCAGATTGGACATATTTTCACATTTTTATATAGATTTTCTAATCCATTTAGGATCGGTTCCATAACTTGTTCGCGATTTTTTATTAGATGAATGACTATTCGTCTTGCGGATCTAGGACCAAGTCCTGGAAGTCCTGAAATTTTTCGTATAAGCGCTTCTATATCTGGACTCATATTTTTTTTCTCTAATTAAAAAATCTTTCAAAAACACTGGCTATAACGGTATTTCTGTCAAGGTTCATCGGTTCGCATATGTTTATTATATAAAACATTTCGGAAATTTTTTTCATTTCATGAGCTTTCTTGCTTTTTCTAGAAGATGCTATTGATTTTAAAATCGTAATCTCATTGAGTGCATTTGTCACTGGAAGATCATTTAATAAATCAACATATATTTTTAATATTCTTTGAAGGTTGGTTTTTACTATATCAAAATTATCGCATATATGATTATCGATAATATATCTCAACGCCTTATTTTGTTCGTTAGGCAAGAAGCCTCTCAAAATATTCTGATATATCTCTATTCCATTATTATTTGATAGACTGAGCGCATATCCAACGGATCCGCAGGATAATTGCGCCAGTTTTTCTGCATTTTTTTTCTTCATAGCATCTAAGACTCTTTTCACTAGAAATATATCAAGTGGATAAAAGTTTATTTGAGCAGCTCTGGAAAGCAGAGTATCTGGTAGCATTCCCGTATGATTGCATATCAAAATGATAACGGTATTTCGAGGAGGCTCCTCCAGTATCTTAAGCATAGAATTACAGATATTTTTGTTAAAGTTAGCAGATCCTTCTAAAATCATAACTCGCCATTTCGAGAGAGAGGGAGTCTTCCTGATTTTAAGCATTATTTCCCGCGTATCCTCAATGGAAGACGATTCACCACCTTGTTCTAATATAAAAAAATCAGGATGAGTTCTCAATTCGACTAGTTTATGTACGGGGTTTAGAGGATCAACGCATAAACTGTCGTTTGGAACAGTCCCTGATAATATGCATTTTGCAAATTCACGAGCCACGGTAGACTTTCCCACTCCAAAGGGACCGGAAAAAATCCAAACAGGAAATATCTTATTACGTTTTATAACTTCGACTAGAAGAGACTCTACTTTTTCGTGTCCTAAAACACGCTCTGTGAAAACCATAATTTTTTGTAGCGCATTACATTGTAAGAGGATAATATTGTTCAGTTCCAACAGCAATAGTTTTCATAAAGGAGGCAGATATGAAAAGGATAGCACTTGTAACAGGAGGAATAAAAGGAATAGGCGGTGGAATCTCTAGGGCTTTGAAGAAGTCCGATTATATTGTTGCCGCAAACTATCAGAAAGACGAAGAAGCTGCAAAAAGATTCCGTAAAGAGACTGGAATACCGGTTTTCTCATGGGATGTTTCCGATTACGATTCATGTAAAAGTGGAATAAAAAAAGTATGCGACTCGCTAGGAGGAAGTATCGATGTACTTGTCAATAACGCTGGAATTACAAGAGATTCTATGCTGCATAAAATGAAATTAGAAGATTGGGAAAAAGTCATTGCGGTTGACCTCAATTCTGTGTTCAATATGTGTCACCTAATAATTGGAAATATGCGAGAAAAAAAATTTGGTCGAATTATTAATATAAGTTCCGTAAACGGTATAAAAGGACAAGTAGGACAAACAAATTATTCGGCAGCAAAAGCAGGAATTATTGGTTTTTCTAAAGCTTTAGCTCTAGAATCCGCATCAAAAGGAATTACAGTAAATGTTATTGCACCTGGATATATATCTACAGATATGACCGACGCTATTGATGAGAAGATAAAGGAAAGCATAAAAGCCAACATCCCTCTTGGAAGATTCGGTCAAATTGAAGAAGTTGCCCATTCTGTGCTATTTTTAGCGGAAGATAAATCGTCTTTTATAACTGGAGCAGTTATAAGCGTGAATGGTGGCCAATATTTATAAGGAATTCATATGGAAAAAGGTCGTAGTTTTGAAACAATTGTTGGAGTTTTCGTTTTAGTAGTAGCTGTTTTTTTTGCAAACTATGTTTATAGAAAATCTGGAATAACAAATGCAGATGGATACTCATTGATTGCGAAGTTTGATCGAGCCGATGGATTATCAGAAGGCGGAGACGTAAGAATCAGCGGCGTAAAAGTTGGTAAAATTATAAACTTAGATATAGATCCGAGTTCTTTTCAAGCGATTGTAAAATTTAGGATTCCCAAAGGCATGAAGCTCCCCAAAGATACTGGAGCTAATGTTACAAGCGACGGTCTCTTTGGAGGTCGGTATCTCGCCCTCATTCCTGGAGGAGAAGAAGATTGTCTAAAAGAAGGGGAGGAAATTTTGAGTACTACCGGTCCCATCAACATGGAATCGCTGATTGGCAAATTCTTATTTTCTAAGGATAACGGAAAATAACTCTGACGAAATAATATCCAGCCCCCGTATAATTGATCCAGTTTATATCCCGTGATTGGTTTAGAATTGCGAATGTTATGATTGGAGTAAATATGCGAAAAGATCTGAAAGCGGAAGAGATGGCGTTGAGAATACGGAAGCTTGGACGTATCTCAGGCCAAGGAATTGAAGCGTTTAAAGGAAGAAAACGGTCGCTTGAAGAGGGCAATTGACGATCTGACTCTGGAAAGCTCATTCTGAATGAGGCACTCTCGGGAAAATACTGAGCCCTCAGAAGAAAACGGAAGTTGCCGTCGAAGTTATTCAACGCCTTGGAGTATCAGAGAGAAAAGCCTGTAACCTGTTGAATCTGAACAGAACAGTAAAGAGATACAAGACAAAAAAGCCTGATGATGAAGAACTTTTGAAGGAAGACATCATCAGATTAGCGTCGAAATACGAAAGATACGGCTATCGTAGAATAACGGCAATGTTGGAATCTGAGGGCTGGAAAGTAAATCATAAAAGGGTGGAAAGAATATGGCGAGAATTAGGATTAAGAGTACCGAAGAAACAGAAGAAACGAAGAAGGTTGTATCTCAACGACGACTCCTGCTCCTTTAAATTTCTCG
>JAIRMQ010000019.1 GCA_031258575.1 Holosporaceae bacterium
CCATTTGCAGACATATCGCATTGAATTTGTTGCAAAAATACAAACAAACTATGCCGCGACAATCAATCAAACGATTGAGAAAGGTGGCCGGATGGAACCACGACACTCTTGCTCAAATCCTCTCACAAAAATTTTCATGAGGTCGCCCTGAGAATTTCCGATAGAGTTTTTATAGAAAAAAATTGGTGTCTATAATCTTCGAACGGATTTTACACAGGAGCATGTTCGTAAAGAAGCTTGAAGCCCTTTTAGATGCGAAATATCCTCCGCTTTTATATCAATGACCAAGTCAAAAAAATCAAAAGACCTGTGTTCTATTCTTAAATTGGTAATATTCGCTCCACTAGCGCTTATTATGTTAGTTACGTCAGCGAGACTGCTTGTTGCGTTGACGATAATTAATTGTAATTGGGCGGTGGAAAATTGTTCATGCTCATCGTCTTTATTCCATCTCACTTTTATAAAATTGCCCTCGCAATCCATATTACTACAACTAGTTTGATGTACTATCAAGCCATCTGAAGCGGACAAAATGCCAATAACTTTATCGCCTAAGATAGGTTTGCAACATTCTGCAAAATTGATTGCTATTCCCGGAGTAAAATCGCAAAGATAAATCGACTCTTTATGTAATGATGTAAAAGGAGACGCGTGTATCATATCGCGAATATTATTTAATGGAATAACTCCTTTTGCCAGATTGAAATAGAATCTTTTAATAGACTGACAGGAGAAAAGACTTATTTTTATAAAATCTTCGCTATAACATATGTCCGTAGCGGAAAAAACGTATTTTACAAGTTGAATTCCAAGTAACTCGAACTCGGTTTTCTCTAATTTTCTTCTAAATTTTCTTATGCATGCTTTTGCTTTTCCGCTAACGACAAACCTTTCCCATTCAATTTCCGGTTTTTGCTGTGGAGAAGTAATGACATAGACTTGGTCTCCATTCCTTAAAACGGTTTTTAACGGAGTTGTTTTCCCATTTATTTTGACTCCAACACATGTATTACCAACGGTAGTGTGGATTCTATAAGCAAAATCTACCGCTATAGCGCCACGCGGCAAAGTGATGAGATCTCCCTTTGGAGTAAAACAAAAGACTTCATTTTCGAACATTTCCATTTTTGTATTATCCATTAATTCTTTTGGACTTTCAGAATTTTTAATAATTGTAAGAAGACTTTTAATCCAGGAGTATGCTAAATTTTCATTCTGAGAAGTAACAATTTTTCCATCTTTATAGGACCAATGAGCTGCAGCTCCTTCGTCGGCGATTCTGTGCATTTCCTCGGATCTTATTTGTACTTCCATCGGCTGATTAAACGGACCAATCACAGTAGTATGAAGCGAACGATAATTATTTAATTTAGGAACACTTATATAGTCCTTAAATTTTCCCGGAACAATGTGAAAATTAGTATGAATAATTCCTAACACGTAATAACACTGCTGAACATTAGCTACTATTACGCGGAAGGCAACTATATCTGTGATTTGTTCGAGCGAAATATTTTGTGTCTGCATTTTTTTCCAGATGGAATATATTCTTTTCTCTCTGCCAGTTATGTATGCGTCTACTCCATTTTCTTTTAGCATTTTTTTCAAACTTAAAATGGTATTGGGGACGAAATTTCGATCCTCGTTTCTAATCTTGCTTAATTTCTGCGAAATTCCACTATATTCATTCGGATGAAGATTAAAAAATGAAAGATCTTCTATCTCTTCCTTTATTAGATTCATTCCAATACGCTCTGCCAATGGGGCGTAGATTTCGAGCGTTTCAAGAGAAATTCTTTTTGTTTTTTCCGGAAGTATTAATTGATTAACAGTTCGTATATTATTCAGCCTATCAGCTAATTTTATGATAAGCACTCGAATGTCCTTGGACATCGTTATGAGAAGTTTTCTGAAATTTTCAGCTTGTTTGTTTTTGCCATTGTAGCTGATAGTAGATAATTTCGTCACTCCTTGCACCAGAAATGCGATTTCTGCTCCAAAAATTTCTTCTAATTCTTCAACGCTAACGTTAGTGTCTTCTAGTACGTCGTGCAATAACCCAGCAGCAATTGTTTGAACATCAAGTTTGAGTTCTGCAAGGTAATACGCGACCTCCGCGGGATGATAGAAATATGGTGAACCAGAATCTCTTTTTTGCATGCCGTGAGCTTCCATTGAAAAAAAGTAAGCTCTCCTAAGTAGATCCTCATCTACTACCGGATCATATTTTTTTATTAAATTTATTAACCCTGAAGAAGTAAGCAAACTCTCCCCTTACAAAAATAACTACTTCATGTATTATACAGTGATGTAAAAAATCTAAAACTTTGAAAATAAAATTCTATAATTAAATCTGAAAAAGGTAAAACAAAACCATCAAATAATTTTTATTGGATATTACTGATGATTAGAGGCAAAGGAGCTTAGTAACCGTCTCGTTCTAAACGTTTTCTTGATAGCTTTCTTGCGCGACGTACAGCCTCAGACGCTTCTCTCACTCTTCTTTCAGATGGCTTTTCAAAATGTCGCCGCAGCTTAATTTCTCTAAAAACTCCCTCACGTTGCATCTTCTTTTTTAAAGCTCTAAGCGCTTGATCAACATTATTGTCACGTACGAAAACGAACACCGACCCTCCATTAATTAACGGTTATTTATACATCTATGGCGGCTATCTTTAAAGCGTTTTTATAAAAAAAACATTAACTTCTTTTCAAATCGAAAAAATTTTGTAAAATTTTTGCACACTGTGTTTCTAAAACCCCACCAATTATTTCTAGTCCAACAATTTCTTGGCTGCTAGCAAAAGAATTGCTTTTCATAACGCTTAGGTTATACGCTCCGAAATAAACTCTGCGTATTCTTGCCAATGAGATCGCGTGAGCGCACATGGGACACGGTTCCAAAGTTACAAAAATGTCACATTCGTTTATAATGCGGGAATTTAAAAAAGAACATGCTCGACGAATTGCTAAAATTTCAGCATGTGCAGTTGGATCGCAGTTTCTTATTACTTTATTTCCAGAGCGCGATATTATTTTGTTATTTTCGACGATTACTGCGCCTATGGGAACAGACCCTGATTTTTCAGCTTTTTGCGCTTCTTTCAAAGCTTCCATCATAAATTTTCGCATAAAAAACCCATTTATCTAAAAACGTTAAACATAATTTTACTAAGACATCATATTCTGATCGCGATGAAAGGATAAAGCACATGTCAGAAATTATTTATTTAAAGAAAGTTCTTCTTTCGAAATTCACAGAAAAAAAGAAAAAAACAGGCCTGACCAGGTTATCAAAACCAAAAAAAAATCTTGTGTCGTCTCTCATCAGCAAAAAGAATGAGAAAAAGATCCTGGACTAGGCTTTTTTATCCAACTATTAACTATCGATGTGATAAGACGTTTCATGTGTGAGTTAATGCATAATTTAGTCATGCTTAAAAGAAAAATTACAGAGAAAATCAAGAAATTACGCCTCAGTAGGCGAGGATATGTGATGATTCTGGTGGCAGTATCGATTCCAATATTTCTTTACGCCATCGATTGGGCTGTGAAGAGCGCGCAAAAGTCGCATAAATACACAATTCAGACAAACGCATCCATGGCGGTTGGTCAAGCTGCCATTGACCGATATAATCCCGGAAAAGAATGGAATAAGCAGGAATTAAACGTATATTCCGCTGCTGCTCAAGCTCTCAATGATCGCGCCTTTAGTTTGAATAAAGCAATGCACATACCTTCAAAATTAGTTGGAGCGAAAAAAAACGATACCCTAACAGAGGATCATATAGATAGTTTTTTTATCGCTTGTAACAACACAAAAAAAATAGCAAATTCCCAGTTGTTGTGCGATCAGATTCTCTGTGCTATTAGTGAAAGAGTCAACAATATATATGTAGGGAACATTTTAGGGGAGGTCAATGACAGTCCAACTGATTATTTAAGCGTGTCTTATGATAAAGATGAGACAAAACTGAAAATATCTCCGGTTTTGGGAGAAAAACATCTAATTTGCGAATGTCCAACTTTAAAAAAGAAGGTAAAAGCGTTTCCATCCAGATGCGATGTGGACATAATCATCACTATTCCGACCAATCATGCAGCAAACACTGCAGATAACAGTAATTATAGCGCATTGGTAGATTTCAATTCGGACACTCCGACTCCAATTACCAATTTAGCAAAGGCATACGCGAATTTTCTAAAGGAAAACTTTCTTCATATCTGCGGAGTAGCGGTGGGAATTGTTCCTTATTCCGCGAAAGTATCTCTTTCTCCTTGGTCTTCTGGAGCGGAGCGTTACACTATTCCTATTATGCCGATGAATAATACCCCTTCTAAACCGTATATAAAACAGGCAGTTATCTATGGAAGCGATGGAAATGCAGGTGGAGAGGCAGTAGATAACGAAATTCAATATGGTTGGGGAGGTACGAGACGAGGTGACGATGGAGATGTTAATGCCGCTTGCCCGATTATGTTTCGACAAGGCACGCGGAGTGTCTATAGATCGACGGCGCTGTATAACACTGGAGCGATCGGCGGACAAACAGGAATCAATAGTCTTCTGCTCTCGAACGACGATCCTACACAAGCTCCAGAGTTATGTTTCCAGAGAATGAATATGCAACCCTGCTATTTGGGGCATTGTAATATTTTAGCGAAGGTTTGCGAAAAAAACTGTCCCAAATACTTAGCAAATCCGTACTATATTCTTGAATTAACCGATGATATTCCCAATGCTATCTATTATTTGAGTCTTATAAAACCAATTGACGAAGATAAACACAATAAATCGAACTTTCTATTTTTAGGTGTGCAATGGGCGCATAATTTATTGAAAGATTGGACGAAGCACCCTTCAACGGAAAATTCTGTGCAAAAACTCCAACATCCATCGCGAGACAGAAAGAAGAAAGCCGTTATTTTAGTCGTAAATGCGCCGGATCATTTTGAGCCCAACGAACTAACCTATCTTGGATTTAATAACGACAATTCCGAAATTCCCATGTTCGAAACCGATACAATCGCTTTTTCATCCAGTTTAACCAGCGTTAAAGGAAGTATCAAATATAGTGGAGCTGGAGAATACGAAGAGGAAGACGATCAATTCCTTGCGACAGGAACCGGTAGATTAACGCTCATGAACAAAGGCATTGTTAAAATAACTGTCGCTTCTCCTAAATCTAGCTTTACTGTTTATGATGATAATGGCATCCAAGACGGCATTGGTACCTATGATAGCAATTGTTGGTGTAGTTTCGATGGGTGTCCTATATATACGCATAACTGGCACCTTCCCGGTTGGATGACGGGCACTGGCATTTATAACGGCTGCCATTGCTGGCTTTCTTGTATTTGCAACTCTCCCTATTCTCTGCCTAATCCATCACGCTTAAACAATTGGCAAGATTTGCTGAATACACCAATGACTTACGGCAAAAATTTTGGACATAATTTTTCTTTATATAAAATAAAATACAAGGCAAAACGTGCCGCTATTAATTGTACCCTAGAGTACCAAATTTTAAGGTACTGCGGGAATTATGATATATATTATCCAAGTGTAATAGCAAACGACGTATTTGCGAGGCTTATGGAAATATTACCTGGTGCTTGTAAGCCGCTTATTCCAAACACCGAGCATCATGTGGGAGCTGTTACAGACGCATCAAGAGAGCAATATCTTGATCCATGCATAGCTACCAACGAAAATGGTACTTTCGGTCGTGCAGACGGTTGGGATTGGGGACCTGATGGAACTATTTTGGCTTACGATTTTCAGCCAATATGCTACGGATCTATTACTCAATTTTTTCTCATGGCTTCAGATAGCCAAACCAAAGCTCCTTTGGAAAATGCACAAGATGGACAAGTTTGCTTAAAAGAACCGACAGGATATAGATCTCTCTCTATGATCCCCAATAATTCTATGATTAAAGTTGCTTGCAGCGATAATGGAACAGGGAAAACAGAAATTTTCACAGGAAAACTGAAATACAATGCCAAAGAAATATCCGATGGATCCGGTCCGTATCGTTATAAACTTCATAATTTTTTCTTTCTAGGAGGTACTAAATATTACGATCCAAAAGCAACGGTAGCCGATATTGTCGCAAACAAATGCATTGGCACAATAACAGACCAAAACGGAGATACCTGGATCGCCTTCAATGGAGACGGGCGATTACAGCTGCAAGCTGGACCGGAGGATCACATCATAAGTTTCACCAATATAGGTAGTATCAATAGTAGAACAGTATTTTCATTTGGTGGTTCATCAAATGACGAAACGATGATGACTGGTACCTCTAGTTCAGGTAGTTCTGCATCAGCTGCGGAGGCAAATCATCTGTACGCGAGCGCCGCTGAGCAGACTTTCATTATTATGCCGGAGCAAATAAGTGACGAACAAGATATAAATGGGAATTATCACATCGACTTAAAAATGACCAACGTTCGACTTGTTTCCGCTGAAATCACCAATCGACCGTATAAAATCACAATTCCTACATGTTCTCTCTCAACATCCGAAACTACCGCTACAATTGCAACAAACGTGAAAGCTCCACTTACTGTAAAATGCGACTCGATTCCATCGTCGGTTACTTTTTATAACGAAAAAGGAGTTAGAGATTGCAGGTTACAGTGTCTGAATGGAGATCAAGTTGGCTTAAATACTGCTTATAAACTAACAGGACCAATGGAATTTGTATTCGCAGGACCGCCTGTTCTCCCTCCAATTAATGATGACAACGATGGGAATAATACTTCCGGAGGAACGAATTTTTATTCTAATCTTTCAGTTAAAAAAGTAAAATATGATCTACAAGTAGCTGAAATTACCAATGTTAGCTTGACGAACCAAGTTCTTAGAGAATATGTTGGCTATTATAGTTATAAGGTTGGGAATTATCTGTACATGAGCGACGGAAGAAGAACACCGTGGGGTGGAGCGAGATATCCACAAATAATGGGAGTACCAGGTGGACTGATTTCTGCGGGTTCTCCGGAATGGATAACAATTTGTGGTTTTAGAGATTCATGTATAAAAAATCTCAGCGATGGAATACAATGGCAACCAGAAAGTGGTTATTTGGTAGCCACATGTCAGCCAGATCAAGTAACACAAATTTTGCAGATTTACGGTTTATCTGGTAGTACTGTTACTTTCCGGTTGTGGGCCAGCGATCAAGTATTCAAATACATGACATCAAGTGGGTCATTAGCTGATAACACGACAAGAGGCAAAGAAAGAACAACAATAATTTTTAATGATATTCAAACGTCACCTTATATGTATCTAGAATTAAATTGTCAAAGACTAGCCCAATATTATATTGTAAATCACGGAATAAAAACCTTGCAATCTACTACACCGATAACAGAGGATCCACTAACTTATGATAAATTAGTAAAAAATGAAGGAATCTTTCTGGCAAATTATAATAATGAAAATTGGATTTGCTTTCAAGGAGACGGAGAATTACATGTTACGGCAAAACCTAGTGCCACATCAATTCAATACTCCACTCCAACTGGCGAACATATTACGAAACTGGTAAGTTCCGGCGAGACAATCACCATCGATCCCAGTGCATACAATTACGAAGAAGGTGCTGGTGTCGACGGAAATACAATCTACAAAATCACTCTCATGCTAAATAATATAGAAATAACTGATGTGCAGCTGGTTGATACAACTCCGAAAGCTGAGTATGTTAATCCAGATGTTGTTGCGGACGGTATTCAAAATGTCCGTCTTATGGATGCTACCCAAAATATTCATGGCGATATGAGCTTTGCAATGGCTTCGGAGATACAAGATAAGAATAGCCAAATGGCATCTTCAAAAAATGAAATGGAAATATTGCAAAAAGAGGTAGATATCAAATACAAAAAATATATGGAACTACGGCAAAAAATGTCCGACGCTTACAATAGCGGAAATTATAGCCTTGGTCTTCAATATGATTATGAACAAAGTGGATTCTATAATAGTGAAGTAATGCCTATATATGATCGAATAAGGTCTCTTTCGGATTATGTTGATCGCTCGTATGTAGAAGTAATGAATTTCAACGGCCCCGCACTTTTTTGGTCTGATAATTCAAATAATAGTGGAGATTTCTTCGGAATATTCGTCGGAGAAGAAAAATATGTTTGGAACGAAGCTTGTCCTAACTACCAATGTCATTTCGTATCTTCATTATCATGGAGTGATCTATGCCAAACAACGGAGTTTGGAGAATATACAAATGGATACGAATTTCTGGGAGTGCATCGCGTATTTTTTCCAAACCCAGTGCTGTCGTCTCCTGTTACTTCTGTTCTTCCTGCGAGTTCTCTTGTTTTATCAGGCTTTACCCTTCCGATAAACATGGCTTTACAAAACAATGGATACCAAATTACATCTGGTACTATAAATTCAACTCTAAATATTTCGTCAGATCTCGGAGTAGCTACTGTTACAGCGGACGCTCTTACTAAATTCCGGCAAGAATTTGGCTCCGATAACACCAGAGTCTATATTATTAAATACGGAGCAGAAGCCGCTAGTCTAGATTTTTCTTCTTATGACGTAAAGTCCTACAATGCTTTCTCTGAAAATGATCTAAATGTGATACTGAAAGAAATCGCGAACGACATCAAATCCTGGGCTGGATATCAAGACTCCTACATTGAGGAGTATAAAGACTAGTTCCCTGTAACTAAATAAGTTACAAAAACTTACTGCGAAAATTAGCTCGAAAGATATGTGCAACTTGAAGAGTAGCTTTTTATTCTCTCTATAGTATTGGGAATATTGAGAGAATTCCTGTATTTAGATATCGTACGTCTCGATATGGTTATTCCCCGCATATTTAGGAAATGCATAATGTTGTTGTCGGAGTAAGGACTGTCTTTCGGCTCATTGTTTATCAGCTGTTTTATGTATTCCTTTATAGAATAGTCGCTGGTTTTATCGTCGTAGGATTTTATTTTTCTAGGAAAAAGGGATTTTAATTCGAGTATTCCTCTTGGCGTTGCAGCGGTTTTATTGGAAATAGCTCTGCTAATTGTGCTTTCATGCATAAATAGTAAATAAGATAAAGATTTAATGCTGATCGGATTCGGATAAGGAGTTTCTCCAGAGAAAAAATCCATTTGTCTTCTGGCTATCTCTTGCGTGATTTTTAGTAAAGTCGAACTTCTTGCACTAATGGACTTTATTAAAAGCTTAGCGTTGGTCGCATTACTTTTTACGTATTTTTTATCAAGATCAGAACGACTTTTCCTGAGAGATTGAGTATATAAGTCTCTATCGAAATGGACACCAGGTAGTAAGCTCTCTTCCATCGAAACTTTTACATTACTTTGCGGTTCCTTTTCTATAATCATATCAATATTTCTATATTGAATGATATGTTCATCTAATCTAGAACTCGCAAAGAAACCTTTTAAAACCGACAACATTCGGGATAAATCCCAATCGGAGAGGTTGCACTTTGTTTTCAAGCGCCCCCAGTCTCCAGATAAAGCAAAATCAATGTTTTCAACAAAAAGGGTCGATCGAATATTCTGATATCCTGCATTTTCTAATAACGTTTTTAATTTATCTCGAAAGTTAAATGAGAATACTCCGGAAAAAGATGTTTTTTTCAATTTATGAATAACATCAAGTAATTTTGAATACGATATCCCTTCTTCCTGAGATATTTGCTTCAGTAATTCATTGTCTAGGTAGTTAGTAGCGCCATTGATTAAAATTTCAGCAATTTTTCTTTCTTGCTTACTAAGGCGGAGAAAGGCCATTTCTTGGAAAAGTTCATTAGAACAGTCGGATTTATCAGGAAATTCATCAGAAAAAGGAATATAATAATCATGCCTTTCTTGTAGAAAGGGATTTTCTTCTACTGCATTACTTATGTAAGTGCGAAGTTCTAAATTGTTCATAGCTAGTATCTTTAGGAAATACAGTAGAGATTGAGATAGAACTTGCCTCTGATTAATCTGCTGTAGTTGGTCTAGTCTTTCCTTCATGAAATGAGTTATAAAGCGAAAAACTTTCTCCAAGGTAAATTTCTTTAGCAGTTTTGTTATTTATTATTTCTTTTGGGCTTCCTTCTATTAAAACCTTTCCTTCAAATAATATGTAGGCGTAGTCTACAAGAGGTAGAGTGTCTCTGACGTTATGGTCAGTAATGATCATTCCTATTCCATTGTTTTTCAGAGCCACTATTGTTTTTTTCATATCATCAATCGCTATAGGATCTATTCCTGCAAGAGGCTCATCTAATAGCATAAAACTTGGACTTGTTGCTAGTGCACGAGCAATTTCTAGCTTTCGTCTTTCTCCTCCAGAAATACTAACAGCAGAAGAATTCCTAATTTCAGATAGAGATAGGGAGTTAAGTAATTTCTCAAGCAATGGACGTTGGTTATTAAGGGGAATTTTTTTAGCTTCAAGAACCGCCGATATGTTTTCCTCAACTGTTAGACCTACGAAAATTGAAGATTCTTGCGGAAGATATCCTATGCCTAACCTGGCTCTTTTATACATTGGAAGCCTAGTGATTTCGAGATTATCTAAAAATATTTTTCCAGAATCTGGCTTGATCAAGCCGCAAAGCATACAGAAAGTAGTTGTTTTTCCGGCTCCATTTGGTCCAAGCAGAGCGACGACGCTTCCTCTTGTCGCTTTTAAACTTACATCGTCCAAAATAACGCGATTATCAACTGTTTTCCTTAATTTTTCACAGATAATTCCACTTTTCATTATTATTTGGTTCCATTTTTGATAACGCCACTGGATTTATCGATAAAAACATCTTCATTTTTGATATCTAAAGTTGCGTTTTCTCCTAAAATGTTTCCATTTTTACCAGAAATCACCACGTTGTTAAAGAGAGTTATTTTATCACCTTTCATAATTCCTTTATCAGCTTGCGCGGCAATGTTTTTAGTTTTTATCATTAAATGTCCTTCGGCTTGAGTATTTTTTAGAATACCATTATTATCGATATCAGAAGACATAAAATCAGCCGAAACATTATATTCAACTCCATCTTTTTTATACAATAATATAGCATTGTTTTTGGCGACGACAGAATCAACAGAATATAAAATCTGCGTGGCATTTAATGAGTAATTTTCAGAATTACAAACAGCATTTCCAATCGCTTCTAAAGTTTTTATCGTCTTCGTTCCATCTTCAAAAAAAACAGTTAACTTTTGGCATTTTATCTTGCTTTTTTTAAAGGAACCGTTAACGTCATCCACTAATGTAAGAGTATTGTTGCCCATATTATACAAGTATTGGCGAGAAACCACAGTCGCATTACTATGAGAAATAAGTACGTTTTGGCTTCCTTCTATTATTTTTTTATCTAAATCTGCCAGCGCTTCCTCTGTTTGCGCAGATAAACCTGATTGCGTTTTTAGTTTTACGTTACCAATGAAACGGTATTTCGTTTGGTCACCGTATTCAATATTCGTTGTATTGGCAGAAATGCTTCCGGTCTCCCCGTTTGATAACTCAAAATTAGAAATGGAATTATGCAATATATAGTTATTTTTATCTATTGCTTTAATTTTATCGCATCTAAGATTGATTCTTTTTTCATTTTTACTATAGACTTTAAACTCTACATTTGAAAAAAAATTACCCTCTTGAGCGATGAAGTTTTTTATCGATAATTCTCTTTTCACACGAATTATACGCAACAATAATATAACGAAAAACACCATGGCTAAAACAGCAAAACATAGAGAAAATATTTTGATACGCCGCCTACGCAAGACCTGCTTTCAGACAATCATGAATATGCAAAATTCCACACGGCACTTTATTTTCCGTTACAACCAGACTGGTTATTTTATGAATATTCATTATTTTCGTGGCTTCCTGGGCGAATGTCTCTTTAGAGACGATTTTTGGATTAGGCGTCATTATTTCTGAGGCTGTTTTCTCTAGAAAATCTGGAGATATTTTTCTTCGCAGATCTCCGTCAGTGATAATTCCAATTATCATACCTTTTTTATCCACTATGCAGGCACATCCAAACGACTTCTCGCTCATTTCTTTTAAAACAGATCTCATTAAATCTGATTCTCGTACAATTGGAATATTTGTATGCATCAAATCCTGAACCATTAGAAGACGTTTACCTAAACTCCCTCCTGGATGCAGATTTTTGAAATCATCCCTATTGAACTCCCTTCTTTTCAACAAACACAGAGCAATTACGTCTCCAAGGGCTAACATCATCGTTGTTGTAGTTGTTGGAGCGAGGTTATAGGGACATGCTTCTTTTATACGTGGCATTATTATATTAATCGAAGCGGATTTCGCCAGAATGCTTTCTTGATCGGAAGTTATCGCAACAATATTTATTCCAAAACGATTTGCATATGATAAAAGAGGAATCAATTCCTGAGTATTTCCCGATAACGACAGTATTAATAGAACGTCATCTTTAGAAATTTCTCCTAGATCTCCGTGACTTGCTTCTCCTGGATGCAAGAAAAACGAAGGACTTCCGGTGGAAGCTAACGTTGCGGAAATTTTACGTCCGATATGTCCCGGCTTACCCATACCGGAAACTATAATATGTCCTTTTTTTCTGTAAAGCATATTAAGTGCATCTATGATACTTTGGTTCATAAAGTCATGCATCGATTGCAGTCCTTGAATTTCTTTTATTATCACAGATTTTGCGTATTCTAATTCTTTTTCCATATTTATTCCACGGTGACAGATTTTGCTAAATTTCTTGGTTTATCAACGTCTGTGTTTCTTAAAAGAGCAATTGAATAGGCTAACATTTGCAAAGGAATTACATATAGAATAGGAACAAATTCCACATGAATTTTGGGAAGAATTATTTTCGTTATTTCGTCGGATAAAATTTCACTTTTTCCAAAATCAGTAAATACAATGACATTCTTTCCTCGCGCAAGTGCTACTTGAACGTTAGAATGTGTTTTATCGAATAACTCATTGTCAGGGCAAAGACATATGACAGGTACATTATCGTCGATCAATGCAATTGGCCCATGTTTCATTTCTCCGGCAGCAAACCCCTCTGCATGAATATATGATATTTCCTTTAATTTTAAAGCCCCTTCCAAAGCTATTGGATAAAGAGAACCCCTTCCTATATATATAGCGCTTTTCGCATCGCATAACTTATGTGCAAGGTCATTCATAGCTCCATATAGATTTAAAACTTCTTCGCAGTATGTAGGAAAACTTTGTAGCTCTTGTATCAAAAAATCATAATGCATAAAAGCGATACTTGCTAGAATTGCTAACTGCGCTGTAAAAGCCTTCGTTGAAGCTACTCCGATTTCTGCTCCGGCTTCAGTGTAGAAAACAAAATCTGCAATTCTAGAAATCGCGCTGTTCTTCACATTTGAAATTGCAAGTACCTTAGAATTACTGTGTATTTTCACATACTCTACAGCTTCTATGGTATCAATTGTTTCTCCGGATTGTGTAATTGCTATTACCAACGTATTCGGTTCAATAACAGGTGATCTGTACCTATATTCGGAAGCTATTTCCACTGTTGTTGGAATCTTTAGAAATTTTTCAAACCAATATTTAGCTACCATACCAGCATGATATGAAGTTCCACATGCTAAAATTAAAATTCTGGAAATATCATTTAATATACTTTTATCGATCTTATTATAAAGCATGGTCCTTCTTAAAGCGCTTGGTTGCTCCATAATCTCTTTTTGCATGTAATGTTGATACTTCCCTTTTCCTGAATCTATTACTTCTATCGATATCCGATGCCTACTAGGCTCGATTTGATTGAAATTACGATTGAAGAACAACACCCCATCTTTGGTAATTTCTGCATTTTCTCCATCTTCGAGATATACAACCTCACTGCAAAAACTGGCTATAGAGGTAATATCTGAACCAACACAATGGTTGGCTCCAATTCCAATTACAAGTGGACTTCTTTGTTTCGCTATCATTATAGTATCTGGGAGCAGGTCAAACATTACCGCAATGGCATAACTTCCCTCTATAGTCTGCAGCATTTTTCTGAAGGCTTCACGAGGAGAAGCGCCATTATTTATTCCACGCTGTAATAAACTAGCGATCACTTCCGTATCAGTGTCGCTATCAAAAATACATCCATCTTTTTTAAGATCAAACTTTAACTCTTTATAATTCTCCACTATACCGTTGTGAACAACAGCCACATTTTTAGATATTATCGGATGCGCATTCTTTTCGGTTGGCGTTCCGTGAGTTGCCCAGCGATTATGGCCTATTCCAATACTACCGCTAATTCTATCGACCGCCAGTTTTGCCTTTAAACTATGCAATTTCCCAACTGCTCTCAGTCTTTTTATTTTACAATCTTTGTCTAATACAGCGATTCCCGACGAGTCATATCCTCTATATTCAAGTTTTTCTAAGCCTAGAATAATTTGATCAACGACATCTTCCTCGTTATTTCCAATTAATCCTATTATTCCACACATTTTTTTCTCCTTTTAAAAGTCCAATTTTCAATATTGCTTTGAGAATTTCTAGCAATTCCTAAAGAATTGCTAGGCACATCTTTGGTGATTACGCTTCCGGCTCCAATTGTCGCTGCGTCATTAACTTTTATTGGAGCAACCAGAGCTGTATTTGACCCAATAAAAACTTTTTCTCCTATTACTGTTTTATGCTTTCGGAATCCGTCGTAATTACATGTGATAGTTCCAGCTCCAATGTTGGTATCTCTACCTACATCAGAATCTCCGATATAACTTAAATGATTTACCCTTGTGCCTTCTGAAACAATACTATTTTTTATTTCGACAAAATTTCCTACCTTTGCTCCGCTGCATATCTCTGTTTCTGAACGTAATCTACTGAACGGTCCAATTTGAGCTTCGATTACTGTAGATCCTTCTAAAACGCAAAACGGCTTGATCTGCGTTCCACTTTTTAAACGAACTCCATTGGAGAATACGACGTAAGGATAAATTACCACATCACTTTCTATATAAGTATCGTGAGAAAAGAACACAGTTTCTGGCGCAATTAAAGTAACTCCATTATTCATATGTTTTAATCTTTCTCTTTCTTGAAAAATTCTTTCTGCTACAGATAATTCCGCATTGGTATTCACTCCAAACAATTCCTTTTTATTGCCTTCATAATATCTGCACACATAACCCGATTCATACGCTAAGCGCACTATTTTGGTAATATAAAATTCCCCTGTTAATTTACTTGGTTCTATCTTATCTATTAATTGTTTTAAAACGCTTTTCTTTATAAACAATCCACAGTTACAAAGAGGAAGCATTTTAGATGAAGAATCATTATCTTTTGCTTCAACTATACTTTTTATGGTTCCTTTCGCTCTTGCTTTCTCTAGTTTTCCAAGATCCGGAGCATCGCTTGAATCCATTGCTAAAACAACGACAGATGTTTTTTTGCATTGCTTAGATATTTCTGCTAATTTCTTTAAAGACTTCGGAGATACCATGGGAATATCCCCATACAGGATGTAAACCCATCCGTCATCGTTTGGGCGTAGGCTGTTTAATCCCACCTTTACCGCATCTGCAGTTCCTTTAGGTGAGTCTTGATATGGTTTTATTACGTAGGACTCGAATTCTAAGGCTACGTCTTTGTATTTCGGGTTAATAACAACGGAAATTTCATCCGGCCCTATGCTTTTAGCCGCTTTTATGACATGATCCACTAAAAAAAGACCGCCGATCTTATGAAATACTTTTGGGATATTAGACATCATACGAGAACCCAATCCCGCTGCCAATATAATAATAGAATCAACTGCTTTATCCATGTTTTCCTCTTCTAAGGCAAAAATTTACGTTCTGTAAACTTTCTTATGATATATACTAACATAATATAATTTAGAGAAGATTACCAGATTACAGGATGAATTATCGTGAATAAAATTGTTGCGGTACTTGGAATAATAGTTTTGATAACCCTAGGAGGACTCTTCTTCTGTGCTGGGTTTTTCACTGGCACGACTGTGTCTCCTACTCAAGCCTCTGTTAGCACTGGAGAAGTTGCAGCGAGTTCCGGTAAAAGTATAACGCAGAAAGACGTTGATGCGGTACTTGATACAAAATCTGAAACAATATCTGAAAAAATTATGGGAATTCTAACAAGCGCAACAGATACGGCGACTTCTTCTGCTTCAGATACCATTAATAAAAAGAAATCTCAGAGTAACATTGCAGAGGACTCTAAAATATCAATAGACTCACTATTGCAGGAAATAGCAGCGAGCCATGCTATTAATGACGTCTGTTCTCCGGATGTTACCTTGCAAAAAATTAATACTCCAGATCCGATTAATCCAGACAGTCTTCACGGAAAGAAAATAGTATTTATAGGATATTTCAAAGATAAAATCGCTCTTGAAATACAAAAACTGCTTATAGAAAAAGGATATCAAGTTCATCTTGAACAATCCAAAACAGCAAGAGGCGAATCTTTTATATTTTGTGGGCCTTTTAAAAAGGAGAAAAACGCTCAAAAACTAATTAAATGGTTACTTAAGCATGATTTTAGCGAAGCTAGACTGATAAGAATATCGAACGATGCAATGGAAGAAACGCTTTACGATGCTATTAATGAAGATTCTGATTTGCCGAAAAATACAGAAAAGAACGTTATAGTATCACATCCCCAACTAACTCCACCTGAGCAGTCTACTGTTCCCAAATAGATGGTTTTGAAAAACCGTCGCTGAAGTAATAAAAAAACAGTCTCAATAGCTGTTGCATAACATATCTGCATCAATTCTGCAAAATCCACGGAAGTTTTCTGAGAAGATGGGTGTTTTTATGTTGTTTTGCGTCCTAATTTTGGTATTATACCTACTATCAAGCGGGTGTAGCTCAGTGGTAGAGTACAACCTTGCCAAGGTTGTTGTCGAGGGTTCGAATCCCTTCGCCCGCTCCGTTTTATGCGATGTTTCTCCATGAAGTTTCTTGATAAAGCAAAGATTTTTATAAAAGCCGGAGATGGTGGGAATGGATGTTTGAGTTTCCGTCGGGAAAAATTCGTGGAGTTCGGCGGCCCAGATGGAGGAGATGGCGGAAAAGGCGGAAATGTATACGTTGAAGGAACTAATCGATTAAACACACTGATAGACTACCGATACCAGCAACATTTTTTGGCACAACGTGGAGAAAATGGGAAAAGCAGCAATAAAACGGGGGCCGATGGAGAGGATCTAATATTAAAAGTTCCAACAGGCACTGAGATATCTGGCGATTGGGGAGGCATTGTAGACATTATCGAAAGTGGTCGAAAAGTCCTAATTGCACGTGGAGGGAAAGGTGGAAGAGGAAATGCAAGATTCAAATCTTCAATTAATCAAGCTCCTCGCAGAGCTGATAATGGAGAAAAAGGAGATGAACTTTGGATTTCGCTTCAACTGAAATTAATCGCAGATGTGGGATTAATAGGTATGCCAAACGCAGGAAAATCCACTTTTTTATCGACAACCACCAGAGCGCAGCCCAAAATAGCTGATTATCCGTTTACCACAACTATTCCGCAGTTAGGAGTCGCTAGAATAGGGCGCCAAGAGTTCGTATTGGCAGATATACCTGGCCTAATAAATGGAGCTCATCTGGGACGCGGATTGGGAGATAAGTTCCTCGCGCATATAGAACGATGTCGAATATTGATACATCTTATCGATATAACTTCAGAAAATATATTTAGTTCCTATGAAGCTATTCGAGAAGAGCTAGAGAGGTACGGCGCATCATTAAATCAAAAACCTGAGATAATCGCACTGAATAAGATCGATGCTGTTAGTGCTGCGCTAGCTAAAAAAATACAAGTTGGATTTAGAAAAAAATATAATAAGAAAGCGCACTTAATTTCGGCAATGAATTATGATAAAAAAATAACCGTTATTTTTTATGAGATATCACAGTTATGAGTCTCTTTAGTAATTAGTACTAGCAGAAATGAAAGTATCTTCATTAGAATATATTGATGCGCCTTGCAAAATGCGTAGCTGGACAGCTAGGAAGGTTTGATTATGAAAGAGATAATTGATTTAAGGGGGGCTCTTTATACGGGAGCAAGTGCTGTTGGAGATTATTTAAAAGGTTCTCCCGAGTTGTTTTCATGGGAACCATGCGAATTTGATTTGGTTCGGGACAGCGGAGGGTTATGGGAACTATATCACCTTCTTTATTCTTGCTATCTTACGCGTAGCTCAGGTTTAACTAGGTTTCGCAGTTATCTAAAATATTATAAAAACATTTTTGCTGGAATTACACAAGCGTTGAAAGTTCCCGATCCAAACGTGGCGGATCGATTCTGGGAAATATCCGAGGAGTTTATTGAGCAATTAACGAAGGATCGTGTAGACTACGAATACCCAGGAAATAGAGCGTTTGCCGACGATGTTTTTTTAAATACAAAAGTAGAGATAGAGGTAAAGTATCTACAGGAAACAAATGGCAAGATTCCGATAAAAACACATAGGCCGGTGATCGAATCTTTAGTTCCAAAAGATATGCCGAAAGAAGACTTTATAAATTTGTCCAGAAAGTATATCGATGACGTTATCTCCCTTGTTTCTCC
>JAIRMQ010000035.1 GCA_031258575.1 Holosporaceae bacterium
TATAAAAATCACCTACAAAACAGCACTGTGATATCTTTCTTCATGGCTAATCTCCTTAAAATTCATCCGGATTTTGGACATATCCTCTACTATTTTAATACTCCTATTCCATTATTCGCGTTTACACTCTCTTTTACGAGATTTACATCCTCGGTGGATTAGTCATACCTGTTCCGTTTTTCCCGAATTATAGATCTTTTTGACCGCTTTAAGACTTCAGAAATCATACAGGGTGATCAGTGCACAGATACTTTGCTGCAGTATCTATTTTTGCCAATAAACTCGCAAGGCATAGATTACTAGCAGATTCCAGCTATTGGCTTTACGTTGCCGCTAGGGATTTTTTCAAAAGCCTAGGATGGTTTAATCCTCGTGCTGAAGAATTCCGCTCTAAATTTGAACGTATTTTGTCTAAGTTTTGTTGAAGTTATTTTATCATAATAGCAATCGGCCGAAGATGGATGAATTCGAGGAAGGTTGAATCTAATTTATCATAGCGTGTAAAAATACGACGGAATTCCTTGGGTCGCCGGAAAAATCGTTCAATGACATTTCTGCTTTTATACAACTCCTTATTGTATTCCCAAGGCTCCTCTCTGTTGCTTTTTGGTGGAACAATCGGAACATAATTCAACTCCCGCGCCGTTTGGCGGGTTTCATCTCCCTCGTAAGCCCTGTCCATAAGAAGGCCAGTCCTGTCCGGCGCTGCGCCCATCTCATTTAAAAGTTTCCGACCCTCGGGACTGTCCCCCTCATTCCCAGCAGAAAGACTCGGCCCCAGAGCAATCCTATCATTCGCGGATGCCAAATGAAGTTAATGCGTTGAGCATGACGTAGTTGTCCGCTTCCACATTGCCCCTCTGCACTGGTAAATAATCCCTTATCCATTCGTGCTGACCTAATGATAATTCCATCACAACCTCTCACTACCAACACATAGAGCATCCTGTCATAAATACTCAATAGCGCTAACAAATCCTAGATGTAGGAGAATTGTATTTCTCCATTCCGCGATAAGCTGTTCGAGAGAGTATTTTGCGTTGGCTGGACTTGTGGACGGAAGTTTTAAGATTTCGCCTGAAAAAGTCTTTGAGAAGAATTTCAGAAATAATCGGTATGCTTTTTCTCCATTGGCGTAAATTTGCTCTATATTCGTAGCATTCAAAATTTTTGACAAATCAGAGAGAACAGCGTTTGTTATACAACTATCGGCGGAGCCTTCAATATCACAGCTCTGTAGTACATCCGAAAGCGCTATTCTATTTTTCAGAAGCATGCGCTTTTTATCATCTATTATTTACGGAATCGGATCGGTATTTGTGATACGCGCAATAATTTTCCAAAATCTATTCTGCGGATGTCCATAATAAAAGCCGTATTCGCGCGATTCTACGGAAGGAAAAGTGCCCAGGATCAAAATACGCGAATTTCTATCAAAAATTGGATCAAACGGATGCTCTACCTGCATTTTTCTATTTCCAATAATTTTCGCTTTATGTTTACACCGCCATTGTATCCAACTAAACTTCCGGTTGATCCGATAACACGATGGCACGGGATAAATATCGGTATTGGATTTTTCCCGCAAGCTCTTCCAACGGCTTGACAAGCTTTTGGATTTTCTATACCGCAGGCAATTTCTTTATAACTTCTGACTTCTCCGTATGGAATTTTCCTTAATGTGTTCCAAACCGACAATTGAAAGGTTGTGCTAACGTACTCAAGATTCAGATCGAACTGTTTTCGGAACCCGGATAAATATTCTACTAGCTGAACGTGAGCTTTTTTGATTAACTCGGTTTCGAATTCTTGCTCTTTGCGATATTCTCCTAAATGTATTCTGGTTATTGCTCGATTATTTGCGCAAATTGTAACCATTCCGATATTTGTTTTATACGAAAAATGGTACATAATTCCACCTGTAGTTTTTTTAAATGCCATATATTGCCATGATTTACACCTCCTATTTTGCATTTATTCCCAAACTACCTGCGGATATGCTTAAAATCAGCATTTCTCTATTTACTCCGAAATGGGCGGAAATTGACGGTTATTTCCGATCTCTTAATCCAACGGAGCAATTACTGAAAGAAGCTAAATCCAGAGCAATTTCGTCAGACGAGTTATTTCAAAGATATCGCGAAGAGATTTTGAGCAGATTGTCTTTCACTGAAGTTTACGAAAAACTGATCGAAATACTGAATAAAAGCGACAAACATCATCTCGCTCTTCTGTGCTACGAAAAACCCAGCGATCCGTGTCACCGCAGAATTGTCGCGGAATGGCTCGAAAAAGGAAATAATATTTTCATTTCAGAGTTTACATTCGAAGAAAAACAACTTTCTTTAGTTTGATACGCAGGCATTGTCATGCTAATTTAATGAGAGTGCACGTAAGAAAGATTAACCCATGAACAGGAGTAATTTTGTTATTGTCCTAACTACGATTGAGACGAAACAGCAAGCAGAAGTTCTTACTAAAAAAATACTCGAGAAAAAGCTTGCGGCATGTATTCAAATTCAAAAAATTCAAAGTCGATATTGGTGGAATGGAAAAATAGAACGTAGCGACGAGTATCTTCTGGCTATAAAAGCTCCTGCTAATTTGTTTGCGGAAATTTCTAATTTTATCAAGAAGAATCATTCTTACGAAACGCCTGAAATAGTACAAATTCCAGTAACAGACGGATCGAAGGAATATCTGGATTGGATCAGAGAAACTACGGAATAATCATAACAGATTTAATTGCCTTTGTGACCTTTTCTTGTTCATAGGTTTCGTTATAAAAGCTGTATTTTTTTTCTGAGATTACGAATCCTTTCTTGGAATTTTTCGATGCCATTATGGACAAACATCGTCCGTCATTCATCCCCAAAAAAGGAGCTGACGGATATGATGTCATAAGATTTTCAATTAATAGTTGGTCGAGTATGGAAGCAATGATCGCTTCTAACGCTTACGGAGGCTCTTCAATACATTATCCAGATTACGGCGATAATTGGGGAGGATATAAAGGTGCATCACAGGCTTATCAAAACAAATCGTATACCTGTTGATGGAGTTGATATACACAGCTGTGGAGATTGGCAATTAACATCAGAATATCTTAAGGACAACAACTTTCCATCTGGACGTGTTTTTGTTTTGGATGTAACTGTCTTGCAGCGGAATACTTTTCGAAACTGGTAAAGTCAGAAAAATCGGCGCATTGTGATTTAAATTTATGTGCGCGTCTAAAATAATTCTGGACAATCGGTTAAAAATGTTTTATATAGAAATTGTAAAGTGCCTGGATAGCTCAGTTGGTAGAGCAGAAGACTGAAAATCTTTGTGTCGTTGGTTCAATTCCGGCTCCAGGCACCACTTGGTCTATATTGAAAGTTTTTGCTTTTAGCTATAGCGGTAGTTGTTTTGAGAAATCATTAATTTAATAAAGAGAAAGCATGAAGTTAAAAGATATAAAGGCAAAAACGCCTGCGGAGTTGTTGGCTTTCGCAGAAAGCCTTGAATTAGAGAACGTATCTGCGTTGAAACGTCAAGATATGATGTTTGCGATTTTAAAAAAGTTGTCAACGAACGAAATGGAGATTATTGGTGAAGGCGTATTGGAAATCCTACAAGATGGATTTGGATTTTTAAGGTCTCCGGAAGCTAATTATATGGCAGGTTCGGATGACATATATGTTTCTCCATCGCAAATTAGGAAATATAGTTTGAAAACTGGAGATACTTTAACTGGAATAATCCGGTCTCCTAAAGAAGGGGAAAGGTATTTTGCTATTTCTCGAATTAATTCCGTTAATGAGGATTCCCTTGAAAATGCGAAACATCGAATAAATTTCGATGATTTAACTCCGCTCTATCCGGATTCCAAATTAACTTTGGAATTTATAAATAATCCGCAGGAGAAAGACCTAACTACTCGTATTATAGAAATCATTTGTCCTTTGGGACGAGGACAAAGAGCGTTAATAGTTGCTCCTCCAAGAACCGGAAAAACGGTCATGCTACAGAATATAGCACGAGCGATTACTACCAACTCTCCGGAAACTTATTTAATTGTTTTGCTGATAGATGAACGTCCGGAAGAAGTTACCGATATGAGAAGGTCTGTAAATGGAGAAGTAGTGAGTTCTACTTTCGACGAGGTTCCTACTAGACATGTTCAGGTGGCGGAAATGGTCATTGAAAAAGCGAAAAGACTGGTGGAACACGGCAAAGATGTCGTGATTCTCTTGGATTCGATTACTCGTTTGGCAAGAGCTTACAACACTGTCTGTCCATCGTCCGGAAAAGTTCTAACTGGAGGCGTTGACGCAAATGCTTTGCAACGTCCGAAGAGAATTTTTGGAGCTGCTAGAAATATTGAAGAAGGCGGATCTCTAACTATCATAGGAACAGCCCTAGTGGAAACCGGTTCTAGAATGGACGATGTAATATTCGAAGAATTCAAAGGAACTGGAAACGCAGAGATTGTTTTGGATCGGAAATTATCGGATAAGAGGACTTTTCCATCGATAGATATTACGAAATCCGGTACGAGAAAAGAAGAATTGTTAGTTGATAAAGCGACGTTATCTAAGATGTGGGTTTTAAGAAGAGTATTGATGCCTATGGGACCTTCTGACGGTATGGAGTTTTTAATCGATAAGCTTAAGAATTCTAAAAACAATCAAGATTTTTTTGATACTATGAATCAATGAGAATTTTATTAAATACTAATAAATGGATCTGTAGAGCTCCATCTAATATTGCTTTGATAAAATATATGGGAAAATTAAGAGGTAATATTCCGTGTAATTCTTCTTTATCTTATACCTTAGATCGATTGGCCACTGAAGTTGCTCTTGAGCCTTGTTCTAAATATAATCGATTCATTACCGAATTAGACAAAAGTGCCGCTAAGCGGTTTCTGAAACATCTCAAAAATATAAAAAAGCATTTTGGATATAAAGGGTTTTTCCAAATAGAATCGTCTAATAATTTTCCGAAATCAGCTGGAATAGCAAGTTCTGCATCTAGCTTCGCTGCTTTAACAAAATGCGCTGTCACAGCGATATGTGAAATTAATAGTCTTCCGTCTCTATCCCTAGAAGAAATGAGTCGCCTTAGTCGTAAAGGATCCGGTTCGTCTTGTAGATCTTTTTTCTCTCCATGGAGCCTATGGAAAAAATACGAGGCAAAGGAGATATCCTTGAAAATTGGTTCTCTAGATCATGATTTAGCTCTTGTAAACAGTTGCGCGAAGACAGTTTCCTCAAATCAGGCTCATCGATTAGTGAAAAGTAGTCTTTTGTTTAAAGGAAGGGCACAGAGAGCGGAAAAGCGTCTTCAAAATCTCATAGATTGTTTTAATACTGATCGATGGAGCAGTGCCTACCAAATATGTCACGAAGAATTTTGGGATATGCATGTATTATTCGAAACTTCTTCTCCATGTTTTGGATATATTCATCCAGAGACAATTATGATTTTAGAAGAGGTAAGAAAATTCTGGAGAAAAAATAACGACGGACCGATTGTTACTATCGATGCAGGACCAAACGTACATTTTTTATGGCGAAAGAATCAGAAAGAACTTAGGAAACAATTAAAAGAAGATATCGTCATCCAAAATATTGTAAACTGTTTTCTGTAACTTTCTTCAACTTTTAAAATGGCTATTTGTTGGCTATTTGTATTAATTCATATTCAAAGATTTTGCTGCGTTATAATGTGTGTGAATGATAATATGAATTTTACTTTTACCTCATATTACCTCGTATCAGTCTACTTGGTGATAAATGTAAAACTATTTGTATTTTTTCCCAGGTTGATGTACTAAATAAGCAGGACGCTTAGCTCAGCGGTAGAGCGCTACATTCACATTGTAGATGTCACAGGTTCGATCCCTGTAGTGTCCACCAAACCTCTAAGAAAACTTTTATAGTCTTTTCTATTATGGTAATGGGGTCATAGCTCAGTTGGTAGAGCGCGACGTTCGCATCGTCGAGGTCAGGGGTTCGACTCCCCTTGGCTCCACCA
>JAIRMQ010000003.1 GCA_031258575.1 Holosporaceae bacterium
AAAAGTTATAATCTGCTGGGCAACAGGAGGAGCAACGTTGTTCCATCCAGCTTTTATATAATCATTTGCTCCTGTCCCATCACCTTGGAAATGAATCACTCCAAACATCATCATATACCACTCTGTGATAGGGGAATTCTCTCTGTTGTCGATGTTTGCGCAGGAATATTCCACAGCCTCAGGAGTTGTTGGTTGCGAGCCATCTGCTGGAAAAAATATGTTAAAGTCTGCTGGATTGGCAATTGGCGTTACAACAGCAGGATTAATAAACTGTGCTGCAGCTACAGGAGCATTTGGAATCACAGTAAAATATACATACTCCAAATTGTTATTAAGAGCATTCCATCCGCCTGGATGATATAGTTTTGGCTGAAGGAAAGCAGGTATATTTGGTGTATTGTCTGGGAATATATTAAAATCCAAAACATTCGCTCCAACTACAGCTGCAGCCAGTGGAGGTGCAGGTGGAGCCATCCCATATACATCAACATTTTCACCTACTACCCCCATCACAACTAACAATATTTTCTGTAAAAGCTTCATTTTTATCCCACGGATCAATTAATTTGTCATATGCTATCAAGAGAAGGTTAAAACAACGTTAACAAAACCAGTTGTCAAAAAAATATTTTTTTAAACACTCTAGATTGCTTTGTAGCTTCGCTCCTCGCAAAGACAATCCTCCTCGTCGTTGCAAGCATAGCGAAGCAATCCAGAGCTGAGAGCGATATCAATCCGACAACTGGATTGCCGCGCCCCTGCGAGGCTCGCAACGACGACTGGTTTGTAACTTCCACGGAGAATCCGAAGATTTAGACAGCAAGCTCCACGAATAGATTGTCAAAACCGTCAAGGTTGAGGTCTCAGTTTTAATGACGACGGCTCTTGAATCCTTCGTTCTATTTCCTCAATCTCTGCCAATCCAACTGGTACAAAAAACGGAGGCTTGACAAACGTTATAAAAAATTATCGCTAAATATCCACATCTAAAATGGCAGATGCATACATTCGAGCATTAAATGGTTTTAGATCGTTGATGCCTTCGCCAAGTCCAAGTGCGAAAATAGGAAGTTTGTATTTCTCTACTAGTGAAATGATAGCACCGCCTTTGGCCGTTCCGTCGAGTTTTGTAACTATAATTCCATCGATTCCGATTTTATTCATGAACACTTCAACTTGATTATGAACTGCTTGCCCGGTTAATCCATCTAAAACCAATATGGTTATATGTGGAGCAGTTTCATCAATTTTTTTGATGACTCGTTTTATTTTTTCTAACTCATCTAGTAAATCTCCACGATTTTGCATTCGTCCAGCAGTATCGATCAAAACGACATCCTTTTCTTCTGAGATGGCTTTTTTTACAGAATCGTAAACTAAACCAGCTGCATCAGCTCCTTCGGAAGTTGTCATAATATCTACGCCAATTTTCGATGCCCAATATTCAAGCTGTTCAGTAGCAGCTGCTCGGAAAGTATCTCCAGCAACCAATAGCGGATCATGACCAGATTCTTTAAAAATATGAGCTATTTTTGCGATAGTTGTAGTCTTGCCATTTCCGTTTACGCCGATAACGAGAACAATTTCCGGATGATGAAGAAGCTTCCTTTCGAAAAAATCATTTTCATAGGGAGTTAATATAGCGCAGATTTCTTCAGCTAAAACTTTTTTTACATCAATACTGGTAGTTTCCTTAGGAAATTTCCTATCAGAGATTTTTTTTACTAATTTCGCAGCAGTTTCAGCGCTGATATCCGCTAAAATTAACATCTCTTCAATTTCTTGAATGGAATTTTCATCAATTTTTCTGCAGGATATGGAAAACTTTTCGGAGGTTTTTTTAAACGCGGTTTTTATTTTATCCAAAAATCCCATAGATTACGCCTCATTTATTGGTTGGCCGATTATAGTTGTTTTATCTATAGAATTACACTGGAATAGATACTCGTTCCCAATTATTAATTTGGCCGCCGATTTTATACTTAGAAAAGAATTGGTTCGAGCTCGATATTGAGTTTCCGCAATAGCTGGTAGATTTTTCCCGACAAATTCGTGAAGTTTTTTCGATAATATATCGGTTGCTGTTCCTTTCAGTTCTTTAGATCGACTCAGTATTACCTTTCTTTCCACCGCTGGCATTAAAGCGGCGCTAGTTCCAGCACGTGGAGAAAAAGGAAATACATGTAGTAAGGTGATATTCGCATTTGAAAGCAATTTCTTAGTATTAAAAAACATTTGATCGGTTTCTGTAGGAAATCCAACAATTATGTCTGCACCTAAAATAATATCTGGACGTCCTTGAAGAATTTCCTGGTTAGTTTCAATAACCTGTTGGCTACTATGTCGCCGCATCATGCGTTTCAAAATTATATCATCTCCAGATTGAATACTTTCATGGAAATGCGGCATAAGTTTTTCTTCCGATGTTATTACTTTTTTTAGATCAACATTTATATCGGCCGGATCCAGAGAAGATAACCTTAGTCTTGTAATCTCCGGAACTTCTTTGAGAAGATAACGAATAATAAAAGCCAAATTTTTGGAAGAATCGATGTCCTGACCATAGGATGAAACGTTAACTCCGGTCAGAACTATTTCTTTATATCCTTTGCGAAGTAGTAATTTTGCTTGATTAACAATTTCATCTTCATGAAAGCTCACGTTATTCCCTCGAGTCAAGCGAACAACGCAGTATGTGCATTTGTGATCACATCCGTTCTGGATTCGTAAAAAACCACGGATTTTTTGAGAGGGAGTATTCCTGCGCAGAGATTCATTGGTTGCATACTTCGAATATTCTAACTTTGAAAGCTTAGTTTTATTAGAAATGATTCCAACAATTCCGTTCATTTTTAAATAAAAATCAGGATTAAGCTCTGAAGCGCATCCTGTAAGGATTATTTTAACCTCACGGTCTTCATTATAAAGTCTACGAATGGTCTGGCGGAGTTTACGTTCCGCTTCTGCAGTAACCGCGCAAGTATTAATTAGAATAAAATCTTTTATCCCCAGTTCTTCCATAAAATCCTTTATTAAATCAGACTCACAAGCATTCAATCTGCAACCGAACGTGATAATTTTGGGGAAGCTCATAAAACTCTTTCAATAAAAAGCATTATTTTCTAAAAAATGTAAATAATTCGTTAACCATTATCAACTTATTTTTAATCATATTGGCGGAGAGGTTAATAAAATGAAATATCCCATCCAATGGCATGAAGGAATGTTGTTATCTCCTCATCATTTCCAACAGCTGAATAATAATATTCAACATTTATTCAGCGTATTTAGAAATGGAATTACTTTTGGAGTTATTGATTTTAAAATTGATACATCAGCTTTGGCATCTGGAGTTGTAAGAGTCTTGAATTTGCGAGGCATTTTCCAAGATGGTTTATACTTCGATTTTGATGCGGTTAATGATCAGCCACTCGAAAGAGATTTGAGAGATTATTTCACCACAAACGGAGGAAAAGCAAAACTCTATGTAGCTATTCCTGCTCGCAAAAACGGGGAGAACGAACTTACTGGAGATATGGCGCGATATTACTCTGCGGAAATACCTAATATAAAAGATGAAAATATCGGAGAAAATGCGATTAATATTCCGATTTTGAAGCCAAAATTAAAATTGTTACTAGAAAATGAAGTTGATGGAAGATACACAAGTTTCCCTATGTTTGAGGCTGAAAAGTCAATTGATGGCGGAGTTGTTGGCACAACCTTTCTTCCGCCTTTCTTAGCATTGGACGAACATTCTAAAATTATCGAAATGTGCCGAGATGTTATGCAAATTATCAGAAATAAAATATCTTATTTTTCTGATCGAAAAGATAATTTCCTTAAAACTGCGAAAGATGAGTCTTTAACTACGCTACGATTACTAATCCAAGCTGCGTTACCTACTGAAACGATTATACAAATTAACGGGATTCATCCTTTCGAAATATATAAGAGCCTGCTTGAGATGGCAGCGAAAATTATTTCTTCTGTACCTACCCAATTAATTCCAAGATTACCTGTTTATGAGCATACAGATCTGTATAAGACATTCAATGGATTATTACAATATTGCAGAGATATACTGAATTCTTTGAAACAACAATATGAAATAGTTCATTTCGATAAAGATAAAACTACGTTTAGCTTAACAATGAAAAAAGAATGGATGCAAAAAGATGAAATCGCCATTGGAATTCAAAAGGCTTTTGCTTCTTCCGATGACGATATTCTAGCATGGATAAATGGAGTACAGATCGCAAGCGAATCAATGCTACCAATGATTAAGGACAAAAGAGTTCTTGGAGCAGAGAGAAGAATTTTGGAAAGAGGATCATATATTGTTCAACCAAATGGAATGACTATTATTTCTGTAAAAACTAAAACAGCCTATATAAAAACTGCAGAAAAGTTATGTTTAGTAAATCTATCACAAAACATTGTTCCGGAGGAGGTGGTTCTGTATGCAGAATACTGAAGCGACTTCGTTGGTACAAAAGTTCCTAAATTTCTGCCTGGAAGTTTTTTCGAGAAAAAAAAGTATAGAAAATGACGACAACGATACCGCTTATAAAGAAGCGCATAAATCTATAGATATTTCTTTAAAAAGTTTTCTGAACAGTGCGACTATTCACGCTCAGGCAACGGCTAAAGACGTCGCTTATGCAATGGCAGCAATTGCAGATGAAATATTTTTAAACACAAAATGCGCGGAAGGAAAGAAATATTGGGAAGAAAATATGCTGGAGCAACGATATTTCGGATCGTTGATAGCGGGAGAAGAAATATTTAATAAAATTAATACATTAGTAGTGAAAAGCGAACCATTTTCGTTGGAAAAAGCAGAAATATATTTAAAAACTTTAGCACTCGGATTCAAGGGGAAGTACCGCGGAAGCGAAGATGAAAATTTAGAGATAGGTCTATATAAAAAGAAACTATTCGATTATATCGAAAAAAACGATAAATCTATTTTTATAATGGGATATCGACTATTTCAGAAAGAGTATACATATACCATTCCGACTATCCATAGAAAACTTTTGCCGGATGCATCCATAGTAAATTATATTAGCGCTTTTTTTGTTTTTATGTTTCTGGTTATTAGTTCAGCCGTGTGGATGTTCGAAACACGAGATATTAAGCAGCTGCTAAACGACATATCCTTCATTGCGTTACGAAAATGAACATGAATATCAAGGAATTATTATCAGAAAAAATATCATTAGTCCCTAAAGAGTTAGTTCCTGCAATTTCTTTGGGGATAATAATCGTAGCTTTAGTATTAATCGTTGTTTTCTTCGGAATATGCGTCGCTTATGTGAATACTAAGCCTAAACCAATTATTAAAAAAAATGAAACAGATAAAAAAAAGGACACGATACCGCCGCCAAGAATTCGTCATGAAGATTTACCTGTTATTTCTGGTAGAATTGGTGAAATTTTTACACTCTATGGAATTTTGAAAGCCGGTCCTGTTACACGCGTCTTTTTTAAAGTTCTGGGAATTATTAAAAACAGTACCTACGATATTCGTTGGAGATATAAACTTCCATTTTTTATGATGATCGGTCCGGAAGATAGCGGAAAGACCACTCTACTGGATAGTTTAAGCTTTGAGCATCTATCTTCTGAAAACATAGATTCTATGTGGAAATTATTCAAAAACGGAGCTGTTTTTGAGACTCCCCGAATGGAAGCGTCGGAAGATGCAAATAAATTCTGGTCGTTTATCAGCGAACTTTTCGTTTTCATTCGTCCTCGTCGTCCTCTAGATGGGATTATCGTTACCTTGCCTATGGATATGCTAATTTCAGAGATAGTAGACATAGAAAAATATGCTTGTGAAATATTCGATAAAATATTCAAGTTCCAACGTGAAATAAATTTTCACCTGCCTATCTATATAATCGTTACAAAATCAGACCTGATCGATGGATTTTCAGATTTTGCGCATCTTTTAAGTGATCATGCGAAGCAACAAATTTTTGGATGGTCGTGTCCGTATGCAATTAATGCAGGATTTTCAACGAATTGGATTGACGAAATTTTCCAAACAGTTGGGGCAGGCATAAGAAAAGCGATTCTACACTTCATAAAGAATAAAACGCAAGATTTAGAAAATGCAGTTTTATTTGAAGCTAATTTTAATAAAATAAGATTGCCTTTAACTTCTTACATAAATTCGTTGTTTCGTTCTCATAATCCGGAAGAAGGATTATTATTACGTGGAGTGTACTTCGTTGGAAAGCAAAAGCAAATTAAAGAAGTTTCTGTGGATCTCATCAGTCCAACAGCACTTAGCCCAACCCCCAATTTCTTCTTGCCTTGTTCTTATAACAGCGATTTATATTTTGTTAATGAATTATTCGAAGAAAAAATATTTAAAGAGCACAACATTGCTTATCCTATAAAAATAGATGCTATCGATATGACTAAGAACGAATATCGAAACAAAATTGTGTTGGCGACAGGTGCAACCGTTTTTTCGTTAGGATGGTTCTGGGGAAACAATGTTCTTAAAGAAAAGATACAGGAATATTATCATTTATTGACTTCTGTGAAGTCTACTATGGTAAAAATCAAATATCTAGAATCGAATTTAAAAGGAGAAGAAGATCAAATCGCTATAAATAAACATACGAGTACGTTGTTAAAAGATATGCCAGATATAAAAAGATTCGATCTTGTATCCGTTTTTGTTCCTCAATCCTGGTTTTCAAGCCTAAAAAATGAAATATCTGAAACTTTAGGACTAGTTTTTGATTCTGTAGTTATTCGTGCTATGTATATAGATCTCAATCTAGATACTAAAAATATTCTTCAAGACGTTTCTAATTCGTCCACTAATACAGCCAAAAAAGATCTTTTCGATGTAGATTCGTTTGAAAGTTTCAAAAAATTGCAGAATTTTGCTCAGCAATTAGGAAGTATAGAGAGAGTAAGCGCAGAATATAACTCTATACGAAATCTAGAAGATCGCAAAAGTATAATTGATTTAACCAACACCCTTTTTAAGGAGCAATTTGATATTTGTAAAGCAATGAAAACTCGTGTTCCTAGCAAAAAATTAATTTCACCTAAGTTTGATATTAAGCTGTTCCAAAATCGCATAGAATCTAATTTGAAAATCTTATTTGGAAACTTTTTAAAGGATATTTTAGACGTTACTATTGAAAAAATATTACAAAATTTATCTCAAGAGATCGAAGACCTCATAGAAGCATCCAAAAATTCTCTTATGCCATATACATCTAAAGATCTGGCTAGGATTTATGGAAAAACCGTATTAATATTTGACATACTGGGCAATAAAAATTTTTCCTGGATCACTGCCAATTATTTTTCTCCTTCCAAGAAGTATGAGGAAACAATAAATAATTTGGAAAGTTCAGATGTGATTCATCGTGAAGTGGTAAAAGAACTTTTAAGGCATGCGGAAATAGAATTTCGTAAGTTTCGCATGAAATTATTAGAGTATAAGACTGAATTGACCGGTACTTTTATTTCCCATGATATTAAGTCAGCCTCTTCCGACTTTATCGCCTTTCAAAAAGAAATTCGTACAATATTGGATCAAGCGTTCATTTGCGTTCCTCGTGGAGGACAATTTTCTACAACAATTCTTGAAGATAAAATGTTGATTTGGGATATTCGACGATTAAAGGAGTTATCTGATCTAATTGATAAATACTATGAATTTACAACGACTATGCCTCCAGACATACGTGCGCAAAATTTTGATATGTATAAAACTATTGCGCGAAAATGTTTTGTTCCTATTGTAAATGCTATGCTTGGAAATGCTCAGATTTTTGATGATATGCCTGTTGGACATTCTAGAAATTTGTTGGAAGACGCTTATAAACGACAAGCAAACAATATTAAAAGCGTTTCTTTCGCTTTACCTAAAGTTATAAAATTTTTAGACGAAGTACAGGCTGAAGATAACATAGATGACTTTGGATTCTCCTCTACAATTATCTCTCATTATTTATCTTTGCTAGAAAAAATCGATGTTCTCTTTAATTTAGAAGTACCTTATTCAGCAGGATCTGCTGTTTTTGAGAATTGGCACGGCGATAAAACTCCGAGATTCTTGGATATAGAGGACCCAGGAGAGTTAAAACAATATCTTTCTGCGCAGTTTGCTAGAATTCGTTTTCTTGCTAAAGAGCTGGCCACTCCAATCGTCGATCTTTTATCAATTCCTAGTTTCGCCGAAAAAATTAAAGATCATGGAATAATAAATAAATGGAAAGAAATTATTAGCAGTGTTGATGATTATGAGATGAAAAAACCTGGAAATTCAATCGCTGCTCTCGAAAGTTTCCTCTCAGAAACTCTGTCTAAAGTTTCACTGGGATCCATAGATCAAGAAGGAGAAATTAAAACGTTTTCAGAAAAAGGAGGAGATTTTTTCATCTCCAAACGATCGGATGTTGCAAAATCTTTGCTATCTAGAGCCAGCATTGTTCAATATGAAAAAGCCGCCGCTGTTTATAACCAAATAAATGAATTTTTCAACAATAATTTAAGCAATAAATTCCCATTCGGAAAATCAGATCAAGAGGCCTCTTTGAAGGATATCGAAAATTACATCGATCTTTATGAAAAAAAGTCGAAAGGCATAGTGGAAATTCTGAAACAACACGAAATATCCAAAAAAATAAATCCTGCAGCCATCGAATTTTTAGATATAATGGACAATAAATTGATAAATTTTCTAAAAATTTGGATTACTCATTCAAAAGCTTCTGATGCCAATAGCGCCACTGTTACATTTAATATCCAAACCCGCCCTTCTCCGGATTTGGAAGCGTTTACTTCCTCTGTTCTCGACAGATCTATTGCTATAAATGATGTAATCGCTGCAGACAATAGTAACGCAATATTTTTCAACGATAATAATATAACAGTAACTTTTAACTGGGTAGAATCTTCTCATGAAAAACCAAATGGACAGGAAGCAAGCGGTAACTTATCAATTGAAGGGTCGAAGGCAAAATTTTTATACGATGGAAAGTGGGCCATGTTCAAATTAATAGAAGAAAACAAGGTTAATAAAGAAGCTGAATCCTCGAATGGAATTATGCTGCAGTTTGCTGTTCCAATCATTGATACTCAAAACGGGAATGCCGTTCAAAAAGCCAAGATGATAATGAAAATTATTCCTCAGGCGAAAGAAGGCGATAAGTTTTCTCCTTTAGCATGGCCGATTTTTCCAAAGACTTGTCCTGATCTTCATAGCGAGTCAAATCCGCCGGCACATGAAAAAGAAACCCTTGCATTGGGTGGAAAAGCTTCATTCGATGAGCTACGAACCGGAGCTAGAGAATGATAGAAGAGTTATTACTTCCGATTTCAGAAGACAAAATATGCGGAAATGATCTACGATATACCTACGATTACGATCAGCTGAAGGAACTTCGGCGAGAAGACGATGCAAGGTTATCCCAGGGCGTGTGGCAAATAGAACCTAAAAAAGCTGATTGGAAAGAAGTAAAAAGAGTTTGCATAAGTTTATTAAAGGACAAAACGAAAGACCTCCAAATAGCTATGTGGTTTCTAGAATCGGCGATGGTTTTGCAGCAATTTGTTGGCTTTAATCTAGGAATCTCATTGATTTTCGCATTATGCGAAAAGTTTTGGGATAATATCTATCCATCTGTAGACTGGGAAAATCGTAGCTTTACATCGAGGTTATCTCCTTTTTATTTTTTAGCTGAAAAAGCGCAGGAAAGACTGATATTAATTCCAATCACAAGCTCTATAGATGGTACAAGTTATAACCTTTCCGACTGGATTACTGCACGACATAATTTTCAAATAAAAAACAACAATGGTACATCTCTCAAACAACTTAAAAAAACCCTGCTAGCGACACCGTTTGAATCTCTTTCGTCAGCAAATGAGGAAATAAACTTAGCTATCCATAACTTAAATAAATTAAATGACTTTTTGAATGAAAAATGCAAAGACGAAGCGCCAAGTTTCGGGGGAATTTTTGCACACTTGAACGACATAAAGCATATTATATCTCAAGCGATTGCAGAACAATCTAAAATTATTATCGATAAAAAATCTTCAGCCAGACCAATCCAGCAAGATACTCTTTCTATAGAAGAAAATGTTTCCATGCAGCAAGCTAAACCAACTTTGGAACAAGCTTATAAGGCTTTGGGGGAAATTTCTGTATTTTTAGAACAGGAACAACCACAAAGTCCCGCTTCGATTTTACTAAAAATAGCCAGTGCCATAGGAAAGAAAAATTTTCAAGAATTACTGGAGATTAATCTGAAAAACGGAATCTCTGTTATGAACATGATTTCTGAACTGTATCGCTTATTAATTCCGGAACCTCTTTCAAAGCAATAATTGTCTATAAAGGCGAAATGCTAACCTTGAATAAAGTCTTCATGATTTACGAAAACGGTGTCAATTACCTCTTCTAACGTAAGGATAACAGATCGGTAAATCACATTTTCTAGCTCTCGAATATTTCCAGTCCAGCTGTGATTTTTAAGAGAAGAGAGAAACCGTTTGGATAGATGTTTTTTCCCTTTGGAATATTTGTGACAGAAAAATTTCGCAAGCGGCTCTATATCCAGTGGACGTTTATCTAATTTTGGAATTTCAATCGGAATTATATTGAGTCTATAAAAAAGATCTTCTCTAAAACGTCCGTTTAATATTTCTTTTTTCAAATCTCTATTACTGGTTGCGATGATTCTGACATCTAGATTCATTGTTCCATTTCCACCCAACCTGGAGATTTCTTTTTCTTGTATTATTCTCAGTAATTTTGCTTGTAAATGCAATGGAATTTCGCTTATTTCATCTAGTAATATGGTGCCATGATTGGCTTCCTCAAATTTTCCTATTCTTCTGGCAATAGCTCCGGTAAAAGCGCCTTTTTCATGTCCGAAAAGCTCTGATTCCAGCAAAGTCTCCGGAATAGCAGCGCAATTTATGACGATATATTTCTGCGAAGATCTAGCACTTTTCTGATAAATGTATTTCGCCATAACTTCTTTCCCAGTGCCGGTTTCTCCCGTAATGAGAACCGTAGCGTCAGTTACCGCGACTTTATCAGCGATCTGAAACGCTTTTTTCATTGCTGGATCCTCCATTATTGGAGAGAAAGTCTTAGGATTTTTAGTCTGTATTATTCCTTCAATCATTTCAATAGATTGAAGAGTTGCGATAATTTCGTTTTTTAAAATGGTTTTGTAATCTATGGAAGTAGTAACGGAAACAACTGTATTTTTTGTATCAATTGGTAATGTAGATGTTAAGTCACTGTCTATGACAATAAGATCATCTAAGTTTATAGGAGCCTTAATGTATTTCTTAAAAAATAATGTTTCGAGTCCAAATTTTTCCGATATTTGAAAGATTTTAAATATCGAATTTTCTAGCTTTTCGCCGATAACTATAATCTTCATTTTAAAAATCCTTGATCATAAAGAATCTAATGGAAATCTAATGAAAAATTGGTAAAGAAAATCATTTTAATGTATTATACCTTGCAGTGAGATTATAAATGACAATAAGAATATTAACTCAGGATTTGATTAATCAAATCGCGGCTGGGGAGGTAATAGAACGTCCGTCTTCCGTTATTAAGGAACTTATGGAAAATGCCATAGACGCTGAAGCCAGTGAAATCTCTGTTAGGATTATTAACGCAGGAAAAAGCCTCATCTCTGTAAATGATAATGGAATCGGCATGGATAAAGAGTCTCTGGAGCTCTGTATATTAAGTCACGCGACTTCTAAATTAACCTGTGAAAATTTGTTCGATATACACACGTTTGGTTTTAGAGGAGAAGCTCTTTCATCGATTACTTCCATTGCGAGAGTTTCTTTAACTTCTTCCAATAATTTTTCTTCAGAAGCGTGGAAATTGTCACTGGAAGGATCTAGAGAAATGAAGCTTTCCCCGGCCAGTAGAGAGCGTGGAACATCTGTGGAGGTAAGAGATTTATTTTTTGCAACTCCGGCTCGTCTGAAGTTTTTGAAATCGGACAATTTTGAATCTGATAATTGTCGTAATGTTTTCAATAGGCTAGCTTTAGCTTTTCCGAAAATTACGTTCAAACTTGAAGAAGAAAAAAGAAGTAATCTCCTATACTCGGGAACTAACGACTGGAAGGATCGAATATTGAGTGTTCTTGGAGAATCTTTCGCAGATAACATACTGGAAATTAAAGCACAAAAAAGAAATTTAAACTTACATGGATTTATCGGAATTCCAACTTTTAATAAAGCTTCCACGAGTCATCAATATTTTTTTGTAAATAATAGGCCCGTAAACGACAGAGTTTTCACCTACGCGCTTAAATCGGCATATAGCGGATTAATTCCCCAGGGGCGCTACGCTGTAGCCGTTATATTTCTCGATATTCCCTATGATGAAGTCGATGTTAATGTTCATCCTGCTAAAACTGAAATTAGATTCAAAGATAGCGAAGAAATTAGATCATTTCTAATATCTGAATTTAAAAAGCCAATATTAAATCTAGGATCTATGAAATCTTCTTCTGGAATATTGGATAATTTCCATTTTCCTGAGCAAAATATACCTAAAGATGCCTCTCTGTCCAAGGCAGTTTGCTCCAGAAATGACTCTTCAATGCAAAATTCCTTTAGGAATTTTACGAAAAAGACTACACCTACTAAACCAACCGAAATATTTCATTCAGCGAATGAAGATTTCTTCCAGCCGAAATACACGTCAGAGAAAATTTCGTTAGGGAATGCATTGTATCAGATAGGCAATACTTACGTAATCTCAGAAAACGGAGAGAGTTTAATTATAGTTGATCAGCATGCAGCAGCAGAGAGGATAACGCTCGAGAAATTAAAAAATAATCTTTCTCTTGATTCACAAGCCATTTTAATGCCAGAGATATGTAAATTATCTGAATTTTCAATAGAATTATTAGAAAAAAACAAAGATCTTCTGCTGAAATTCGGAATATTTTATGATTTGATCTGCAAAGACACTATAGTAGTCAATTCTCTTCCTGCAATTTTAGGCAATTGCGATGCTCAAGCACTAATAAATGACATTGTAGAAGAATTATCTGCTTTTGGGGTATGTTCAACTGAGGAAAAAATCAATAACATATTGTCCACAATTTCATGCCACGGGAGCTTGAGAGCGGGGAAAAAGCTCACTATCGAAGAAATGAATTCTTTACTTAGACAGATGGAAAACACTCAAAATATCGCTCAATGCTGCCACGGTAGACCATCTTATGTAGTTCTATCAATGAAAATTTTAAATAATTTTTTCGAAAGATGTTGATAATTCGTTAAATATCCATATATGATAAAAAGAGGAGTAAAAATAATGGATAGAACTAAATTACAACCGCTTGTCGACTTAGGGAATAATTCAGTATTGGGATATGAAGTCCTTTCCGACATAAAAAATATGGCTGCTTATCCAAGCGCATTAGATGTAATAAAGAATATTTTTATAGGACACGATGATATAGCTCAATTCTTTATAAATATGACCGCTAAAGATGCTGCCAGCGAAAATTTCGCGGAACTATTTTTAGATATATTGAATGGATCAAATATAAATGGAAAACGTATAGTTCTTGAAGTGAGCGAATACACTCATCCTGAACATATATCAAAAGTAAAACGAAATCTGAGTTTATTGCGTAGTCATGGTATAAAAATTGCATTGGACGACTTTGGAACTCAGTACTCCGGATTATCTTTTTTAAAGGATCTTCCTGTTGATATAGTGAAAATAGACCAAAATTTTGTGCAAGAAGCCCCCTCAAGTAAAAAAACACGAACTTTGTTAACTTTATGTACTAAAATATTTCATGATTTCGATTGCCGCGTGGTAGCAGAAGGTATCGAAACAATCGACCAATTAGAGTGCGTAAAAAATGCTTCAATAGACATTGGACAAGGTTTTTTGTTTACCGTTTTACCGAAGCACCCTGGACAGAAATCTAATCCGTTCATCTATGCGTATGAAATTGCCATATATAATCCAACTATTAATTTAGTAGCGATAAATTTATAACGAGTTACCAAGCAAAATAATCTTTTTAAAATCTTGAATGTTCAAGCTAGTTTTTCCGATTAGAATTCCATCGGCCCCAGCCTTATCTATAATTTGCCTCGCATTTTGCGAATTAACGGATCCTCCGTATAGCAACGAAACTCTTTCGTCATTGAGAAGGCCTCTTACGAATTCTAAAACTGTTCTAATCCGATCTAAACTCATAGCGACTCCCGTCCCTATGCATCCGATAGGTTCATAGGCAAAAATCGTTCCATTTGATAATTTTTTAGGAAAGAGCTTCAGTTGTTGAGATATTGCACCCTGCCAATTACCTTCGTCGTGTAAACTTTCTCCTATACAAACAATTGGAACCAGCCCATATCTTATAGCTGCTTTCCACTTTTTAAAGACAATGTTATCTGTTTCATTAAAATTAGTTCTTCTTTCTGAATGGCCGATTATCGCATATTTACATCCCATTTCTTTCAGCAATAAAGGACTATGCTCTCCGGTAAACGATCCCTTTTTTCTATAAAAGCAATCTTGAGCGCCGATGTAGTACCTAAAGTTACTAAATCTGTCCAACAGCGCTGCCGGAGGACAAACAATGACCAAATTTTGAGAATCCACTTGATTTATTTCTCGGATGAATTTTCTTGCAAAGTTAACGCTTCCATTCATCTTCCAATTTGCTATTATAATTTTCATAAAAAACATTGCTCACAAAAACAAGTACTAATAATATAATAGCATTCATTAAAGAAAGTAAAAGTATGTTAGATTTTTTTAGGAAACGCTCTCAATCAGTCGTTGCGAAGTTTCTTCTAACAATGTTGGCCATAACGTTTGTTTTATTTTTCGGAATTTCCGATGTTATTAAAAAAATTACGGGTAAGGATTATGTTCTAAAGGTCGGAGGTATAAAAATAAGTCCATTTGACTTCAAAAATGAAAAAGCGAAAAGATTGGGTATGTTAAGGGGACATCAACCAGATGTGGATGAAAAATCTCTAACTGTAAATATTTTGCATCAGTTAATTTGGGAAAGTATTATAGATCAAGCGACGTATGAATATGGAATTGTTGTTTCCGACGAAACATTAAAGAGGTATATAGCCGGGATGAACATGTTTCTCGACAAAGAAGGAGTTTTTAATGCGAATTTACTTCGTACTTTTTTGCAGAGAATTCAGGTTCCTGAATCGATGTTTCTTGAGTCTTCCAAGAAAGATATAAAAAATCTTCTTATAAGGTCTCCTTTCGTTTACATATCCGTTTCTCCCGAAATAAACCAATTTACTCACGCTTATCTTGAAAAGAGAAAAATTGCGATTCTCGAATTAACGCCGTCGTTTTTTAAGATTACTGAAAAGCCCTCTCGGGAAACTTTGGAAGAGTTTTATTCTTCGCACAATAAGTTGTTTTTAGAAAAAGAAAGACGCTCTTTCAAAATTTTAGAGCTAAAAGAATCGAGTGTTGCAGTTAAAGTTTCTGAAGAAGAGGTAAAAGAAGCCTATGAAATATCCACCGAAAAAGACGATCGTTCCTTTGCCGAGATGAAAAGCGAGCTTCATACTAATCTTATGCAAGAGAAACTACAAAGTGAAGTTAATGCGCTTACCAGACAAATAGAAGATGCGCTGATGGCTGGAGAAGAAGTTTCCGAAGTAGCTAAAAAATTCAAGCTAAATATAATTCAAGCGAATGATGTGGATTCTAAAAACAAAGATATTCAAGCTCAAGATGTTGTAAAGCTTCCCTACAAAGACGATGTTATTACTGTAGCTTTTTCCATCGATGAGGGAACGGATAGTTCTTTTTCAGAAGCGTTAGATGCCGAGAAGAATAAGGTATATTGGCTAGTTCATATGGATAACGTAGTTCCAGAGCATGTTGCTCCTTTTGATACAGTTACCAACGCGGTTATAAAAGAATGGATCCTGGATCGACAACGAGAAAAGGCTATTGAAGTTGTCCAGAATTCTATAACGAAGATTAAAGAAGGAGCGTCGCTTGAGAAAATAGCGGCGGAGAATAAGTTTAGCGTTACTATTACTTCACCTTTCGATAGGTATGCCGATCACGACGGGAAAGGTATAAAATGCAAAGAAATAATAGATGAAATTAGAGAGGAAGTATTTGCTTTAAAGAAAGCAGAAGCGAATTACAAAGAGATAAAAGGGACTTTTGTACTTTATCAAACAAGAGATATAATCTTCCCTAAAGAAATATCAAAAGAAAATAATGAGAAGTATCTCTCTAAACTACGCAAGGAGATAGTTCAAGATATGTATCAGCAACTTGTTAGTCATCTACATAAAAAATATGAAACAACAATTAACTATGAGCTATTGAAAAATATAAACGAAGAAGTAAATCCAGATACATTAAGTGACGTATTTTAGATGAAAAGTGCTCTATATTTTTCGAAATGGTGGATAATTTTAAATAGGGAGTTATAAAATGATAAATGAAGTGATATTTAGTAACCTGTTACCAGAAAGATGTAGTATCGTCGTTGGAGTTTATGAGGATGGTTCTATTTCCTCTGGTGCAAAAAAAATTTCAGAAGAAATCGGAGAAGCTTTTCTTAAGAATCTTGAGAAGCAATTTAAAGGAAAGACCTTTTTAAAAACGCATTCTTTTTTCGCGAATAGTAATGAACATTCTCATGTTATTGCAGTAGGACTCGGTAACAAAGAAAAAGAATTTACTAGATTTGAGTTAGAGAAATTAGGAGCAGCGATTTATTCTGGAGCTGCGGAAATTGATAAAAGTGTTTTTGTAGCAATAGATACGTCTGATCTCAAGTATCCCTGTAAAACTGCACCTGCTTTCATCGGTTTAGGAGCTCTATTAAAATCCTGGGACTTTGATAAATATAAATCAAAAAGGAATGAAAACACGAAATTAGAAAAAGTCTCTTTGTTCGCTTCTGATATTAAGGCTGTAGAGACGTGTTTTACCGAGCTAAAAAAATTAGCCGATGGAATATTTTTAACGCGATCTGTAGTATCAGAACCTGCAAATGTGATTTATCCGGAAAGTTTAGCAAAAATAGCAACTGATGAATTATCTCCTTTGAAGGTTAAAGTTGAAATTTTAGAAACCAAGAAAATGAAAGAATTGGGCATGAATTCTCTTTTGGCCGTAGCTCAAGGTAGCGAGAATGGTCCAAGATTGGCCATTCTGCAATGGAATGGCGGTGGTAAAGAGCCGCCAATAGCTTTCATTGGAAAAGGAGTTACGTTTGACAGTGGTGGCATTAGTATAAAGCCAAGCGACGGAATGCATGAAATGCGCTACGACATGGCTGGATCTGGGACTGTTCTAGGTCTATTAAAAGCTATCGCTCTTAATAAATTACCAATCAACGTCGTTGGAATAATGGCTATGGTAGAAAACATGCCTTCTGGCTACGCTCAACGCCCTGGAGATATAGTAAGGTCAATGTCTGGTCAGACAATAGAAGTTCTCAGTACAGATGCAGAGGGAAGAATGGTTTTAGCCGACGCTATTTGGTATACCCAGGATAGATTCAAGCCGAAAATCATGATAGATCTTGCAACGTTAACCGGAGCAATTGTAGTGGCTTTAGGACATGAATTTGCTGGTTTGTTTACTAACTGTGACGAGTTAGCGGATCAAATATATAAATCATCGGTTAGAACGGGCGAAAAAGTTTGGCGTATGCCTATGTCTGAGCATTTTGATAAAGGTATAGATTCTGAAGTAGCCGACATGCAAAATATTGGAAAACCGAATATTCGAGGTGGAAGTATTACTGCCGCTCAGTTTCTCAAAAGATTCGTAAACAATAAAAAATGGGCACACATAGATATAGCAGGAGTGGAAACATCTTCGGATAATCTTTTCCCTTGCTCCAAAGGTGCAACGGGGTTCGGAGTTCATCTTTTATATGACTTTTTGGTTGAAAATTATGTAAAATAAAATGGAATTAAACTTTTATCATGTTGCCGAAGGAAATTTAATTTCTTCAGTAATCCGGTTACTCGAAAAGGTTTATGTATCTGAGCAGCGATGTATTTTTTTTAGTCCACTCGAAGAACGTGTAAAGGTTGTAGATAAAATGTTGTGGACTTTTTCGACTAATGCGTTTATTCCTCACGGAGATAAAAGTTTAGGATTCCGAGAAAAGCAGCCGATTTATTTCGCAAATGAAATAGAAAACCCAAATAATGCAGAAGTCTTAGTAATCGCAGATAGTCTTGATTACAAGCTCTGGAACAACTTCGAAAGAGTTTTCCTCATCTTCGAAGAGAAAACAGATAATACTTGGTCTACTTATAGTCGCTTGAAAAATAGCCAAGAAAATGTAAACTATTGGAAGCAGTTAGTTAAAGGCTGGGAAAAATTATAAAAATAGAAAAAAAATGCTAGAACAGAGAACGCTTTCTATTATTAAGCCAGACGCAACGTCTAGAAATCTTGTCGGTGCTATTAATTCTCGCTTTGAACAGGCGGGACTTAGAATAATTGCGCAGAAAAGGCTGCAGCTAACAAAATCTCAGGCAGAAAAATTTTACGAAGTACACAGGGGAAAAGCCTTTTATAATAGTCTCTGTGAATATATGGCATCAGCGCCAATAGTTGTTCAAGTTCTGTGTGGAGAGGATGCTGTTGCAGAAAACAGGAAGATTATGGGATCCACAAATCCTGCAAATGCGGAAGTAGGAACAATCCGTAGAGATTTTGGCCAAAGCATTGAGCATAATTCCGTTCACGGATCAGATAGTCTGGAAAATGCGGAAATTGAAATCAGCTTCTTTTTCAGTCAATTGGAGATAGTTGAATAATTTTCTATGAAATACTCTTTACTTCTAGTTTTTCTGATAAACCTTTCGGCTGTCACGGCAAGTGATTATCTTGTGGTTGAGAATACAGAGGTAAAGCAGGCGGATAGTAATGCTTCCAAAGCTAAACAGAAGGCTATGTCGCTTGCTCTTCGAAATGCATTTAATAAAGTTCTTCCTAGCGAGATTTCTGCAATTTCAGAAAGACAAATACAAGACTGTATTTATGATTATTCTATAGATCGCGAGAAGTTTTCTGATTCGGTATATATTGGGCGTTTTTCTTATAAGTTCAAGAAAAAAAAGGTGGCAGCTCTCCTGAAAAGTTATGGAATAAAAATGGATTTTGAAGAGACTCTTTCCAATAATGTAAGGCTTGCGGTTTATTTGAAGGATTATATTGAAAATATACAAAAACTGGAATCGTTTGGAATAAAAGTTGAAAAATTTTCTAATGAAAAAATCGTGTTTTCGATGGATAAAAAGTTTTTGGCTGATTTTCAGGAACTGCATATAAAGTGGGCACTTCTTTAGCTGTCTCGAGTATCAGCAATTAGATTTAAAAATGCGTCTAATTTTCCATTGTTTTTGCCTATTGTGACTGCTGGAAATCCCAACACGTCATCAGTTGATTTACTGCATCTTCTTTGTGAGCATCAATATCTGCAGCGACTTTTCCATTTTTAAGTAAAATAATTCTGTCGGAAATTTTGGACAGGAATTCCAAATTATGTGATGCAATTATCATTGTGATATCAGATTCCTGGACATTTTTAAGTAGATTTACGATATCATTCGTCGCATTTACATCCAATCCGGATGTTGGCTCATCGCACAGTAATACATTAGGACTGATCATTAAGCTTCTGGCAAGTGCAACCCTTTGTTTCTGGCCTCCAGATAGATTATATGGATACTCTGATGCTTTTGTCGCTATACCAAGTTTGTTCAGCATAGTAATTGCTTTCTCTTCATAGTTTTTTTCTCTATCTTTCAACGTAGGAGAGTAAATAATATTCTGCAGAACAGTCATATGCGGAAACAATTGAAAATCTTGAAACATAAACCCGATCTTCCCATCACATTCCACAGTACCAGAGGTCGGAATCTCTAATCCCTGAATACACCGTAGCAACGTAGATTTTCCTCCTCCCGAAGCACCGGCCAATCCAATAATTTCTGTCTTTTTTATGGTCAGGTTTATATTATCTAGTACTTTTTCGGAATTGAATTTCTTGCATAGATTATGAATTTTTAACATAGGACATCTCTTTTTCAACTTTTTTCCCGATATATTCTATAAATAAAACGAGAGAGTAATAATATCCACCGGCGATACATAATGGTACGAAATACTCAAATTGCTCTGCTGCTATTGATTGGGACATTTTCATGATATCCATCCCTCCAATAGTTGCGATAAGTGCTGTTTCTTTAAGTAATGCAATTATTTCATTAACCATTGCCGGAAAAACGTTTCTCACAATTTGCGGCATAATTATATCCTTCCACATAGGGAAAACAGGGATACCTAACGTCTTGGCCGCTTCGAATTGCCCTTTTGGAATACTCTCGATACCGGATCTTAAAATTTCAGCCACATAGGCTGAACTATTAAGACCAAAAGCGATAATTCCAGCAGTAAGCAAGTTAAGCCTTACCCCCATCAATGCTGGAAGCGCAAAATACACTAAACTCAATTGTAAGATGACAGGAGTTCCACGTATTATCGAAATAAAACCGCTGATAAACCAACTACAAATTCCACTGTATCTCATAATCGAAAATACTGTTCCAATGGTGAACCCGAGAACGACTCCACCAAGTAGCAATTCTAATGTTGCCGGAATTCCAGAGGCTACATAGACAATATTCGAAATTATTTTTTCCATTTAAACCATTTTTCCTTTAGTTCCTGAATTTTTCCTTTTTCAATGAGAGATTTTATGGCCGCATTTAGTTTGTCTTTCAGAGGAGAACCCTTTTTGATTAGTATACAGCTTCCCTCGTTTGCTTCCGAAATGAGCGAACATTTAAGATTCTGATTTTTTTCACAAAAAGAAATGCATTGCGCATATCCAATGAAAACACAATCTACATGTCCTGCTTTCAGCGCCTCAATAAGTTGGTTGTTATTACTCATGGTAATTCCTGTCACGCTTGGAACATGTTTTTTAAGCCAAATGTCCACTGTGGTTCCCAGTTGCGTTCCGACCTTCGTATGGGCCATTTGAGCTTTATTTGTAATTGGATTCTCTTTTTTATAAACAACACCATAGGCGTCATGGTAATAACTATCAGAAAAGTCGAAATTTTTCTTCCGTTCTTCAGTCGGAGCAAATCCGGCGATTCCAGCATCTACAGTGCCATTGTTAATAGAAGGCAGAATAGAATCAAATGGCATATCCACTATAGAAACTTCTTTTCCCAGCTCATTGGCTATCATTTGGGCAAGTTCTATCTCGAATCCAACGATTTTTCCATTTTCATAATATTCAAATGGTGGATAATCCGCACTGGTGCCGAATTTGATAAATTTATCATCCCTTTTCTCATCACATCCGCACAATAAAACGCCCCATAAAATTAATAGAAGAATACCAATTTTATTCATCATTACTCCTTATTCATCTTATACTCATATTATGAATATAGCTCATATTTTTGGTTTTATCAAGTAGTTTAGGTAAAAAAGTGAATATATATTCATTTTCTGATATAATACCCCGGCAGAAATAAAGGAAGGATATGTTAGACATAATTCTTGATGAACATATTATCAACATTATCAGAAACAATAAGATTTTCGAACAGAGAGACTTGCAAAAAATGTTGAAAGATGTTGGATTGAATATTCCGCAAGCGACAATATCTAGAAGATTGAAAAAACTTAACATCGTAAAGATTAACGGTATATATCAATCCGTCGAATATAACCAATCGTATCTACCGATTGTATTAAACTTGCATATCTCCGATTCTGGACTAATCGTTATGCACACGCCTCCAGGACAGGCGAATAGTCTTGCATATTATATAGATCGGAAATACCTTAACCAGGGAAAAAATCCAAGCTCAAATATAATCGGAACAATCGCCGGAGATGATACGATACTGATAATCCTAAAAGATAAATCTGAAATAAAAGAAACACTGGAATTGCTTCATTCTGATTTTCCATACCTAGCTTCGTTTTCTACACGGCCAGTGAATTAACTACTCTTAATTGGTGCATATAATACGGAGTGGTATATTCACTTCGCGAGCATTAGATTCGTTTATTGATATTTTAGTAATTTCTCTACCACATGGATCATATACTGCGCTTATTCCATAGTTCGTAACTCTAATAAGAGGAATACCCGTCTCGATGGCTCTGGCTCTCACTATTTGTAAATGTTGAAAAGGTTCGGTTGTAAATCCGAACCATCCATCGTTAGTTACGTTTACAATTAGATCAATGTCATTTGAGAGATGTGCGAAACGGGCAGGGAAGACAGCTTCATAGCATATTGCTAAAACTATCTTCATACCTTTAATAGTAAGAACATTAGATCGTTCTCCAACATCGAAGTCTCCTATATCAGAAGCAATACTCTGGAAAGGGAGATATTTTCGGAAAGGAATGTATTCACCAAATGGCAGCAATCTAATTTTATCATATTTCGCGACATTGTGACCATTGTGGTCTATAACCACTATACTATTGTGTACTTTTCCTGTGAATAAGTCCTTTCGAACAGCTCCAGCTACTAGGTATTCATTTTCCTGTAAAGGAGATCTGAGATATTCGTGAAGATGTACGCTATTTTCTTTGTACAAATAAGGAATAGACGCTTCCGGCCAAATTATAAAATCCAGCTTATTAGTGTGATAGCTAAGTTTTAAATGCTCATTTAAATTACTTAATGAAAGAGAGGGATTATTTTTATCTTCCTGCGATATATTGCCTTGAACTATTCTTACTTTTTTATCGGTGAATTGAGTTGGATATGAAGTGAGTCTTATTATTCCAAACAATAATATAAACAGAAACAAAGACGTTAATATCGCGACATTTTTTCTAAATTTCTTCATATCGCCCGTTTTATAATAAATAAACGACAGACCAGTGAGTTCAGAAATGAACATAGTCACGAAAGTTAATCCATAAATTCCATATAAGCTAAGAGTCTGCAGGAAGACTTCGTGATAGCTCCAGATATATCCTGGAAGAACCCAAGGGAACCCCAGTAGAAAATTTCCACAAAAAAACATGGTCAAAGTAAAGGAAGAAGAGAAAACCATCGGTTTCCCGACTTTTTTTGTAATTAAAGCAGGGATAAGCAAAAAACTTGATAAATACGCGGGAATAAGGGTTATGGCTAAAGGAGCTAGTATCCGGTGTTCAGAGCTAAATCTTAGCGGGAATATTATCCAATATAAGCATCCGATATGCATGAAAAAGAAGAAACAAAAGACGCTTTTCAGCATGGACTTTACGCTATTCGTTCTTCTTATATGAAGAAGTAACCAAGCATGAGTTATTAAAAATACCGGAAAAACATTAAAAGGAGCGAAAGAAAACGCGGTAACTGCACCATACAACCCACTTTTTAATAGGAAGGGTTTATCACTTTTTTGCATTATTAAAATCTAGATACATCTTGGACGTAATTGGTCCGGTAGCACCTTGATACCGTCCTTTATATTTCTCAATTTTTCCAAGCGATGTTTTCCCTATTAAAGAAGGAACAAAGGTATCGCTACCAATTTCTTCGTAGGTATTAGCTAAATACATTTTATTAGGAGATAACACATACCCATTATCTGTGAAATCAATTTCGATATATGATGTTTCTTTTTTAGGGTCAACTGGCAGATCAGCGATTTCAAGCAATTTGTAATCTATTCGATAATCACAACTGTTAGGGTTAAGCATCGATTTATCAAACGGAGAGATATGAATATTTCTCCCATCTACATTTTTGCGGATTTCATGCCCTGTTAGTATCATTCTTGCTTTCTAATTCCTGTTAATATATTTAAGTTATAGGAAAAGTACAAGACTTAATCGTCTATATGGACTATCACCGTAGGCTTTTTGCCTCTCGCATTCACGAAAAGATTTTTTATCATTTTCTCTACTATCGTTTTCATTTTATTTTTATCATGCGATTCATTTAATAATTTTACTTCCGATGCCAGATCATTTCTAATATCCGTTAATTCAATATTTTCAGAATTCTCAAATACACCTATGCACACCATATCTAGCAATTTTATGCTTCCTTTTCCGCGTTTTAGACATACGCTAACAACGCCTCGAGCGGAAAGTTTTTCTCTTTCTTTATATATAACTCCAGTTAGCGGAATTAACTTCGTTCCGTCTACTGCAAGAACTCCTACTTGCAAATTTTTCACCAGCTCCGGACCATCTTTAGACAGTTTTATCAAATCTCCATCATTAGGAATTATAATTTCTTTTATTCCATAATCTTCCGCAATTTCTGCATGTTTATAGAGATGCAATCTTCCGCCATGTATCGGAATGAGAATTTTAGGACGCACTAAATCATACAAGCGAATTAGTTCTTCTCTGCTCGGATGCCCAGATGCATGAACATCGCAATCCATATCTGTAATGATTTTTACATTTTTTTCAGCCAATGAATTTTGAATAGCCAAAACTGATTTTTCGTTTCCAGGAATAATTCTGGATGAAAAAACCATAACGTCGCCTTCCTTCAATTTTATGTGATTATGTACATCGTTGGAAATTTTGCTTAATGCAGAGTTAACTTCTCCCTGACTACCAGTACAGACCAATAAAATCTTCGTAGGATCAAGGGAATTCGCTTTTTTTTCATCGAGGAAAGGCGGAATATTTGTAAAATATCCAGCTGACTTTGCAATTTTCTCAATTTTCTTCAGAGATCTCCCCGCAATTACCAATTGACGTCCATTTTCTTTTGCTGCTAGGTAACACGACTCTAATCTTGCTAAATTCGACGCGAAGCAAGTTATTAATATTCTCCTGTCTTTATATTTTCTAACAAGATCTATTAGATTTTTTCGTACGTCCTTTTCTAAATTATGCCCTTCGCGTCTAAAAACATTTGTAGAATCACAAACTAATGCAAGAACGCCTCTGTCGCCTAAATTTTTTAGTTTTTCTTCATCTGTTCCAGAACCAAAAACCGGATCGCTGTCTATTCGCCAATCTCCCGAATGTAAAACAGTTCCTCCGGGAGTTGTAATCGCAATAGCTGAAGATTCCGGAGTTGAGTGTGCCACATGTATAAACTCTACTGTAAAATTCCCAACTGTTATTTTGTTATTAAGCGATACACGTATAATCGGCACTTTTTTTTCTAAATTGAATTGCGCCATTTTTTCTGCAAGCATCTCTGCAGCAAAGGCTCTAGCGTAGATGGAGCATCCTATTGCCGGCCAAAGATATGGAATTGCACCTATATGATCTTCATGAGAATGAGTAACGAAAAGTGCTTTAATTTTTGATTTATTTTTTATAAGTTCCTCTGAAGATGGTATTATCAATTCGCGTCCCAGACGAATATCAAATCCCATTCCCATGTCAACAAGAATCCATTGATCATCATAAATATAAGCATAGAGATTCATACCAACCTCTGAACATCCTCCTATCGGAACAAAATGTAGCCCACTTATTTTCTTATCCATAGTTCACCACTATCCTCTCTGTACTCAAGAACATGTCACCGCTTGAAATTAGCAAATCGCGACCATCTCTTTCTAAAATTAACTTACCATCGTCGTTAATACCTCTGAATATGCCTGACAGAGAATCAACGCCATTCTTTATTGTAATAGTACAATTCAATTCATTAACATTTCGTAACCAATAGTCTCTTACCCCTTCAAACGGAATTAATAAGAAATCGTTCCACACACTTATGATATTTCCGAGTAATTTATCAGCAGAAATTATGCATCCTCCTAAAACCTCTTTAATACTAGTGGTTTTGCTAATTTCAGGAGAGGAAACCACATTTATTCCAATACTAATAACTGCGATGCCATCGATTGCAGTAATAAGTATACCAGCTATTTTTGATCTTTCATAGTAGACATCATTTGGCCAATGCAAATATAAATTGTTATTTGGAATATATCTAGAAAGAGCTTTGTGTACTACACAACCAATTGAAAGAGAAAGCATTCCGTAATTTGTATCTTCTGGAACTTTCTTTATTGCGGACATAAAAAGATTGCCTTCCTCTGATATCCAAGATCTTCCGCAACGTCCAACTCCGGACATCTGTTTTTTAGCAATAATAATACATTCTTCGACCTTGTTTGCTTCTATTCGACGAACAGCAAACTTATGAGTACTGTCTACTGACTGCAATCTTACAATTTTAATGGTGCTTTGCTGCAATTGTATCTTCTAAATATGCAATCTTTTCTTCTAGTTCCTTGCCTTCAAAATCTTGAGCGTAAACACTTCGAGCTTTATCGACATTTCCGGATAATCCATATGCTAATGCTAGATTACTGCGATAAGCGACATTTGCATCCTGCAAAGAACAGGCATTCTCGAGATAAAATATTGCTTCGCTATATTTATCGCAAAGCATTAATGATAGACCTATGTTATTATAAGCATCTATATAATTTGGATTATGAGAAATAACTTGTTTATATAACTCTTGAGCTTTTTTATGCTCACCGCGCGAATCATAAACCGCTCCTAGTGCATTTAGAGAATCAGCCGATTTACCCTTTAAAAATTCTCTCTCTGCTCCCGCGTCATCACCTGCTAGTAAGCAAATTTTACCACGTAGATAAGAAGCCTTTTCGAGACTTTTTTGCCGACTTTCTGATTTTCTTATATATTCCGTAGCAGCATCAAGAAGCTTCATATCGATGTAAACTTCTGCAAGGCCTAGTAGAGCATTGCAATTGTCTGGATCTGTCTTTAACGCTTTATTATAAAAATTGAGAGCAGCTTCCAAATGACCACTTTTCCTAGCCTTTTGAGCAATTCTAATCATTGCGGCAGGTGAATCTTCCTTTCCAGCACAGCCATTCAATAATATCCCGATTAATAACAAGCTGAGAACTTTTTTCATAACAACATCACTAAAATTAACTTTGACCTAATCTCCTGGCAGGTTTTTCTATAAAACGATAGACAAGCTCCGTAATAAATAAAAGCACTACAATATATATTATAAACTGGGTCATATAAAATTCATACTCATAGAAGCGTTCTTTTGGAAAATATAAAGAATTAGTATACCAAACTGTAATATTCGCTAAAGTTAGCTGAACCGCATAGAACGAATAGGACCTACTTCCAAGGAATCGAAATATCTTATTTAATATAATAAAATTGAAACTTCCCTCTGAAAAAACTGCTAATGATACTATCAAAAACGAAGCTATACCAACAACCATGTAAGAAAAAAAAGTTTTTTCAACAGCTCCTGGATAGAACCAGATAAGCATTGCTAAAAATGCCGATAGTATTTTCATTATGGTTTTAGAAGTTTTTGCTGGCACGTTACCATCGTATAGATACGCAAGAAACGATCCCAAGAACAGTCCCGATAAATTACTATGCGTAAAATAATATTGATTTCCAAATAGAGCACTTATTATCGGCTGTATTAAAAACAACATCAAAGCTCCCAGAAGAAGCGAAAGAATTGCTCTAAAATTATCGTTTTTACACAATAAGAGAACTAACGGCCATAACATATAAAATTGAGCTTCGACGGCTAGAGTCCAAAAGGGGCCAATTCCCCCTGTATGTATTTTTTCTTTTTGCAGAAAAAGCTCTACAGAATTATTAAATGTTCCTAAGAGTATTTCGGCGGTGCTTCTTAGTAAAGCTGGAAGCCATTTTAAATCACTTTCGGTAAACACCAGAAATATTCCAAGAAGAAATATTACGAAAAACATTACAGGAACGATTCTAAAAAATCTCCTTTTATAAAAAGAAACTATTAAGCTTTTAGCAGCACGCAATCTGTCGAGAAAAAAATCCCCTTTTATTTCGTTGAGTTTATCTTTTAAGGAAAAAGTTACTACAAATCCAGAAATTGTAAAAAATATGCATACGCCTCCACTTCCTATCAGGAGGCTTTCTGGAACTATATTGTATATAAATCGAATTGGACAAATCCAAGCAATATGTTGTATTAAAACCAAAATGCAAGCAAATCCCCTAAGCATCTCTATATCGTCGAAGAACTTACTCTTCATTTCATCATCCCCGCAATCACTTTCCCCATTCCCATTTTCCTTATTTTCTTAAAAAAGTCAATCATGTTTTCATATTGCCTAATTAGTTTATTAATATCCTGCACTGTAGTTCCAGAACCTGTGGCGATTCTTTTTTTCCTTGATCCATTGAGTAGTTTATAGTTATTCCTTTCCTTTTTGGTCATGGATTTTATAATAGCCAAAGTTCTTGCGACTGTTTTATCAGACACACCTTGATTCTCCATCATATCTTTTAATTGACCAGCTCCTGGAAGCATTTTTATTATTGTTTTTAATCCGCCTAGCTTGGACATTTTTTCCAATTGTAACGCCATATCATCAAGAGTAAAGTTTCCTTTCTGCAATTTTAAAGTGGTTTCCTCAGCTTCCTCTTTTGAGAAATTCTCTTGAGCCTTCTCAACCAGCGAAACTATATCTCCCATTCCGAGAAGCCTATCCGCAATTTTTGTCGCATCGAAATACTCTATATCTTCGACATGCTCGCCCGTGCAGAGGAATTTTATCTCGCATCCGGTAATCGCTCTCATGGACAAAGCCACTCCTCCTCGCGCATCTCCATCTACTCTCGTTAAAATTACTCCGGAAATTGGAAGTTTTTCTGAAAACTTTTTCGCTATATTTATCGCGTCCTGCCCAGTCATGATATCCACAACCAAATATATTTCATCTGGTTGGATGAGATGCTGGATAGTTTGCAATTCTTCCATTTTAATTTCGTCGATATGCAAACGTCCAGCTGTATCTGCAATCAAGACATCCACATCTTTCACGGATTCCATTGCTTCACGGCATATTTTTTCGCAAGATCTATCCTCAGACTGTACGAAAGTGGTTCCTTCTATTTTCTGGGATATTAACTTTAGTTGCTCAATCGCTGCAGGTCGGTAAATGTCGGTGGAAAACGTTGCTATTTTTTTATCCTTTTTCGAAAAAAAATGAGCTAATTTTCCCGTCGCTGAAGTTTTACCAGCTCCCTGAAGTCCCACTAGCATGATTTTAAATGGTTTTCTCTTTAGCTCCAGTGGCGCAGCTTTTCCAAACAATTCGATTAAATAATCATAAACTATTTTCACTACCGCCTGTTCTGGAGAAATAGATTTAACTACATTTTGACCAACTGCTCTTTCTTTTACATCTGCGATAAATTTTTTAGCAACCTCAAGAGACACATCAGCTTCTAGAAGCGCTATTCTAATTTCTCTTAGAGCTTCATCTACATCCTCTTTTTTTAAAATTCCACTTTTTCGTAATTTTTCAAAAGCTTTTGTAATTTTTTCAGAAAGAGAATCAAACAATTACGCCCTCCTAATAATCTAGCCTGAATACTAACACATCTACGTTGGAATTTCTATCAGCTGTAGTTCAATCACTAATTTCCGATGGTTATTTGTGTTTTCAGATGTGAGGGATGGCATTTTGAAAATATTTTCTTTCTGCTTTCTATAATATCATACATTGTTCTTGGAGACACAGGACGTTCTATCAGCATTCGTGTACGTCCATTTGTTTCTTTACCTACTATCAGGCTATAATAATTTTTAATTAAAATAGGCTCACTAAGAGAGCAATTTTTGAGATACCCCGTAAGATGCATCATGAAAGCTCTGGAGGCAACTATCAACACATTTTGATTGCTATTGCTATTTAACGCTCGATTAATTCCGTCCATGGCTCTCTGTGCAACTTCCTTGCCTATTTCTCCGCCGGTTGGACGAATATGTGGATTTTGTAAAGATGAAATGAGTTCAGGATTCCGCATTGCGGTTTTAGTAGGTATTCCCTCAAAAATTCCTAAATCTTGCTCATCAAATTGTTCATTTACAGTAACCGAACTAGTCATCAAAACTGCAGTTTGCATGGCACGACAACTAGAACCTGTGAACACTTGGTTGAAAAAACCGTTTCTGAAAAAAAGTTCTAGAACGTTAATGCTATCGGGATCGGTCCAATTTCCCGATATCGGCATATCGTTTTTTCTTCCTAAGATACATTTGGCATTAGTAGGACCATGGCGCATAACTATAACTACCGATTGGTACCTACTATCTATGGGAATATTTTTGAATTTAGCAAACCTAAGCAGAAGATCTGTTCCCTCCCGACAAGAGGAAACATACGCATAAAAGCTTTTTCCTAAATTATTCCGGTATTTTTTGGGGCAACGTATAGTGTTCAAAACATGAATCATATATGGGCATTTATTTCTGGGGAACGTAAACATAAAATTCGAATCTAGATATTCTTTTTGATATAAATTCATCAAAATGTGTATCATATGCGGACATCCATATTGAGGAAGCGCAAATATAGGATTCGCATTTAGGTACTTATTCTCATATAAACTCATCAGATAGGAAAAACTGTAAGGATGTGATTCATTTTTCGAAAGATTACTTAACACACAACAAACAAGCTCACTCTTCTCTCTAGTATTACTAACGAAATCAGGGATATCTTTCTCAGCAAATGCTTGATAGTTATAAAAAGATACAGCAATCAACGCTTTTAGAAACAATTTCATGATTAAAATCACCCCCTCTTTAATTGAATATATATAAAATACTATATTATTTTTATGAAAAAGCAATGCATCTTTTCGATTCAATTGATTTTCGCTACAATCAAGCCTTATCACCAATCACGAAAACGCAAAATTTTGGTAGCTAAAACAAATGTGTTGTTTGTCGGCAACAGTCACGAATAATTATCGATAGCCGTCGAAAAATCTTTTGTTTTTCGTAATTAATTAAGCAGAAGTTGAGATAGCATAGTACAGTATTTCGGAGTTTGCACGTTATGGATTGGACTATAGCCAAAATTGCATCGGTTATATTATGTGCCATGGGATCTGGATTGATTTTTTCGTCTTTGGGGCACGCTCCTGTTTTGGGATATGTTATTGCCGGTATTCTGCTCGGACCATCTGGATTGAAATTTATAGTAGACAGAGAAGCTGCAGGGTTATTTTCCGAAATGGGTATAATTTTTTTGCTTTTTGTAATCGGATTGAGCTTATCTTTTGAAAAAATTCGTAATATTTGGAAAACTTCTCTGATAATCGTATTTATTTCGACGATTCTTATATACGTGCTTATGCACATGGTTGGATACGGTCTTCACCTCTCGCATAGTCAAATACTTTTAGCGACCTTCTGCGTAACTCTGTCGTCAACTGCTGTTACAACTAAATCTCTGAGACATTCAAAAGATAGAGATAAAACAATCGAAGAAAACACCTTCGGAATTTTAGTAGCGCAGGATTTAATAGCTTTAGTTATGGTCGTTGTTATCAATTTCATTGGGGCAAGTGGCGCTCAAAACGATTATATGATTCATCGAGTATCAGCTACGCTATTCTTTATCATAGGCCTGGTTTTCTATTTTAAAAAATATCACCAGCATATTCATAAATTTACGAATTTTATCAAGAAACACGAAGATATGTTCGCACTAACAACGTTTGGCATGTGTTTAGGAGGAGCAGTTTTAGCGGAAATAGCTGGATTATCCGCTCCCTTTGGAGCTTTCATCACCGGATTAATTCTTGGGAATTCCAATCTTCGTGAAAAAATAGATAGTATCGCATCGCCGATCGAAGAAATTTTGTTGATGGCTTTTTTTCTTGGCGTTGGATTATTAGTGAATTTGAGTTTTGTTTGGAATAACGTATGGCTTATTTTAGGTGCACTAATATTCGTAACTTTAGGAAAGACTGTTATTAATATTTTTATACTGAGATTTTGTAAATTTCCACTAAAAGAATCGTTTGTAATCAGCGTATTATTGGGGCATATAGGAGAGTTTTCTTTTATGTTATCTTACTCAGCCAGAAAAGTCGGTCTTATAGGAAGCTATGGAGTTGAATTCCTAGTTAGTTTAACTGCATTGAGTTTATTTTTAAGTCCTTTTTGGCTTATATTTGCAGAGAGATGCAGGAATTTAGCACGAAATGTTAACGCTGCCTCTTCATTGGAGTTCTTCAAATTAGCTAGCGGAGGAGAAACGGCAAAGGTACAACGAGTAGCTGGCAAATTTTTGCGACTCTGCACATCTATTAGCTCCAAATTAATAGAACTTTTTAAAGGATGGCGATATAAGCAATAGACATAAATTTTCTACATGATTATCTAGAACGAGCCAATGGCGACCGATCTGTATCACGAGAATCTTCAATGAGGGCTTTATATAAATTATTCAGAGGAACCTTCAGGAGAACCTCCTTTTTCAGCATTTCCTTTCCGTAAGATTCTCTTAAATTTGAGATTATATTTTTAAGCTCTGTAATCGTGCTTTCCATTTCCTTCACCAATTGCACTTTTGGTGGCGCCGGATTTCTATTCATTGAACTTTTTCTATTCGATTGGCTCTCTGAAAATGCAGTTTCTTCACTGATCTTCCTTAAATCCACCTGAGACAACATATGTAGAATCCATTTTAATGTTGGAGCCTCATAGTCAATCCATGGATAACTAAATTTTTTTATAACAATACCATATCGACGGAATTTTTCCATACAGTTTATTATTTGGTTCATATACGTTTTCAATTCTTTCAATGTGATGATTTGTTCTTGCGATAATGAATGATCAGAATTTATTATAAGATTATTTAACAAATATACTGCTGACTGAAAGTATTTGTCGTCGATATACCCTAGGATCATAGCCAACATCCCATCGTTATCCGCAGATATTGCATTACCGACATCTTCTTCCCTTTCACTCCGGTTTCCTCTATTACTGTTTTTTGTCTGATTAACCGAATAGTCCTCTTCAAACTCATCCATCGCGGCAAGCTGTGAAAGAATCAGTGGAAGAAATAATAATAAAACGATTTTTTTCATATACACGTTAGCCTATCTCTTGTAATAATCAGGACTTCCTTTTCTAGCTTCAGAAGCTCTTCGACATTTACTTTTACATATTTGTCTGTTTCTGCTATGTAGAGGTAAAAGCCATCGTTTTCTAATTTTCTTAATTCTGATTCTATTTTTTCTATTTTAAAAGTTTCAGAAGAAGCATTTTTATCGAAAAAAACAACAATTTTTATATTAGGTGAACAAGCGATGGTTCTATCTGCACTGCTAATAATAGAAAATTCAAAACCAGGTATATCTATGAGAAGTAAAGAGACGGAACTCAGTTCTCCCATAAGTTCCTCGTCAAGAGTATTCATATTTACAAGGATTTCTCGAGAACCTTTATCTTTTCCTGGAACAAAAAGACAGTCGTCTATTGAGTAATTACCGCGACTATCTGATATGCCCACATTTCTAAGTACAACAATATCAGATAAATCATTTAGAAAAATGCTCTTCTTTAAGTAAGAAAATACCTTCCCATTTGGTTCAAAAGCGTAAAACTTTCCGTTTTCGAGTTTCTTTGCGATATTTATGGTGTTATATCCAAAATGAGATCCTATTTCTACCACAACATCGTTTTTTTTGACTAAATTAGCGGCCACTTCTGAAAAAACTGATCTGACGCTCCCAGAGAACCTTAGCTGACTCCCAACCAAAGGATCATCTTTTTTTATTAAAATTGGGTATTTCCCTCGAATCGTTGTTATTGAGAATCCGTCATCCAGAGGTACTTCGCCACGAAAAACTGGAATCATATTCTTTACGGATTTCGACTTTTCCATAAAAAACATTCCAATAAAAAGCATGCACCCGATAATAATAGCGAGAGCGACAAGTTTATTGCGTTCGAAAAAGCCCACTTCATCGTTTCTAGATAACAACCTGCTCAAGATTCCTCCTAATAAGAAGCATTCCATCAAAAAAAGATTAC
>JAIRMQ010000044.1 GCA_031258575.1 Holosporaceae bacterium
GTTCTGGATTTTCGTGATATAGAATTACCCTGAGAAAGCTCGGCTACAAAGGCAAAAAATTCCGAAATTGCTCGAAGCTTTTGATATTCTTAAAATCTAAATCCAAAACATCTGCTCCCGCCAATGAAAAATAATAGGTCTGATATCCTCTAAACATACGGGCAGGTCTCAAATATTTCTCCCATTCACTTATAGGCGGTAATTTTCCATATCGATCATGAGAAACAAGCATATACTCTTTTGCCTTTAGTTTTGTAAGAATTTCTGAGGAAAGCTCCCCGGACTCTTCTCCTATGCTTATTATTCGATCTGTTTCGTGTTCAGTCATTACGCATAACAAGCTAGCTTCTCCTTTAGCAGTTAGGAATAAATACCCTCCCAACGAATCTAGCATGTAGTATTCCACACTACTTCCACTTGAAAAGACATCTAAAAAGAAATTTATAAATACAGGATCTCTAAAACGAATTCTATCATATACAGAAAGGTACTTACAGACATTATCTGTGTGTGCCTGAAAATACCGACGAATCGATTCATTTATACTCTCTGTTATTTCCATATCTAATCTACTAGATTCTTTCTTAATAAAATGATTGATATACCCTTTATTAAAAGCAGCAATTGCGATTTTCTCATCCGCAACGCCGGTTAATAATATTTTCTGAATATTAGGATCACTTACTTTCGAGCAAAGCTCAGATCCATTCATTTCAGGGAAGCTATAATCAGACACTACAACAGAAATTCTGGAAAATCTATCCATACTGTATATTTCTCGATGCAACCTATTGATATTGACTAGAATAGACACGCAGTCAGATGTATTTTCTTCCCCGCTTTTTATGAGATCAGAACAATCTAAACGATTGATACTGCATACTTCATTAACATAATTAAGACCTTCGATCGGAGACAAAAACGCTTTTAAAGTAATATTTTGGATATCTATTAATTTCCTAGATAGCACATCTATAAAATAACTATCATCTTCAATTAAAACAACAGTTGTAGGAAAGAAACAACTCAGCCCTTCATTATTCATATAAAACCCCCATATGAATCTTGCTATAAAAATTAAGATTATTCAACTACTTTGTTGAATCGATATTCAATTATTTTTCAGTCAGAAGGGGTTGTCGATCCATCTCGATCTAGCAGTTCTACAACAGCAATTGGAGCCATATCTCCATTGCGAAAACCACATTTAACTATACGAGTATAGCCCCCGTTTCTAGTAGCATAACGACTAGCTAGAACTCCAAAAACTTTGGATACCAAATTATTATCACGTAATTTCGCGAACAAATCACGCCTGTTAGCGACAGACGAATTTTTTCCTAAAGTAATCATTTTCTCTACGTATGGTCTTAAATCTTTCGCCTTTGGAAGAGTGGTTATAATCTGCTCATATTTTAATAAAGACTTCGCAAGACTATTGAACAAAGCCTTCCGTTGAGAAGTTCTTCTGTTAAATCTTCTGCCGCTGATCCTATGTCTCATCGAAAATCTCCCTAAAATTTGTTATCACGCATTTTCCCCGTTGTAGTTTCCATATTTTCTAGGGGCCAACCTTTTACTTCCATTCCTAAATAAAGCCCCATTTGTGACAAAACTCCCTTAATCTCGTTCAGTGATTTTCTCCCGAAATTAGGAGTATGCAGCATATCATTTTCTGTTTTTCTAACCAAATCTCCAATGTACACAATATTATCATTTTTTAGACAGTTCATCGACCTCACGGATAACTCAAGATCCTCTACTTTACGTAGCAAATTCGCATTAAATGGTAAATCTTTACTACTATCTTCTGCTTCTGCAACCTCTTCTTCCTCAAAATTAATAAACTTCTGCAATTGATCTTGAAGGATTCTCGCAGCGATAGCCACTGCGTCTTCTGGAGAAACTGATCCATTAGTTTCAACATCTAATATTAATCTATCATAATCGGTAATTTGACCAACACGCGTATCTTCAATTCCATATGCAACTTTTTTCACTGGATTGAAAATCGAGTCTATAAAAAGAGTCCCAACAGAAGCGTTCTCAGTTCTATTTTGCGCGCCGGTAACATATCCCCTACCAACCGCTACTGACATCTCCATAGAAAATTTCACACTTTCAGTTACAGTACAAATGTGATGATTAGGATCTAGAACCTCTATTTCCGCCCCTAAATCAAACATACCTGCAGTAACTTCACATGGCCCACCAACGGATATGCTCATTTTTCTGGTAGTATCACATTCCATTTTTAATGGCATAGATTTTACATTCAAAATTATATCCGTAACATCTTCTAAAACTCCAGGAACCGTGGAAAATTCATGCAGAACACCATCAATTTTTATTGACGTAACAGCAGCCCCTTTTAATGATGATAACAAAACTCTTCGCAACGCATTCCCAAGAGTTATACCAAATCCTCTCTCCAATGGTTCAGCAACCACTTTAGATACTCTACGACCGACATCACTACTACCTTCGACCTGGAGCCTATACGGCCTAATAAAATCCTGCCACTGTTTTCGAATCACTGCGAACCCCTTCTATGTTTAAACTCTACGACGCTTAGGCGGTCTACATCCATTATGAGGAATGGGCGTCACATCTCTTATGGAACCTACTATTAATCCTAAAGACTGGAAAGTCTTTAGCGCAGATTCTCTACCCGCACCTGGCCCTAAAATCTCCACATCCACGTTTTTCATTCCATGTTCAACTGCCTTAGACGCTGCTTTTTCAGCGGCAACCTGAGCTGCATATGGTGTGGATTTTCTTGAGCCTTTAAACCCAAGACTTCCTGCAGAGCTCCAAACAATCGTATTCCCTTGCATATCCGTAACAGTCACCATTGTATTATTAAACGTTGCATTAATATGAACAATTCCAGAAACAACGTTCTTTCTATCCTTCCGCTTTATTCTTTGAGTTCCTTTATAGGCCATATTCTTTCTCTCTTTACTTGGTCACTTTTTTCTTACCCGGAATAGCCCTTGCCTTCCCTTTTCTTGTACGCGCGTTCGTATGAGTTCTTTGTCCATGAACAGGAAGTCCTTTTCTATGGCGTAGGCCACGATAACAACCAAGATCCATTAGACGTTTTACATTCATTGTAACAATACGTCTCAGATCTCCTTCAACTTGGTAATCGCGATCTATTACTTCACGAATTTTTAACATTTCGTCGTCAGAAAGCTCGAAAACCCTTTTAGACTCAGGAATACCGATTTCATGACAAATGACGCTAGAACGTCTTGGTCCAATACCATAAATATACCTCAAAGCAAACTCCACTCGCTTTTTATCAGGCAAATTAACGCCAGCTATACGCGCCACAAGCTATCTCCTTCTCTCTATTCCCCAATCACACAAATAATTGTCTGCCACACGAGCATTTTCTTCCGGAGTCCTCTTTCCAGAAATTTTTACAATTCTATCAGAATAATAATCAATAAGCGGAAGTGTTGCTTTTTCATACTCATCCAATCTATTACGAACTGTTAATTCTTCATCATCTTTTCTTTTTATAAGCTTTCCACCACACGAGCAAATATCAATTTTATCCATAGGACCATAGGTGTTTCCACACTTCGCGCAAACGCGACGCTTTGATATACGCACAATAACTTCTTCATTGTCCACAACTAGCTCTATAACTTTTATCGTTTGCTTGAGAGCCCCATTGTCGATTTCATCGAGAAACTGCGCTTGCTCTTTCGTTCTTGGATAGCCATCCAAAATAACGGCTTTCCCCTCGGGCTCAATATCCTTTATATTCTTTCTGACAATCTCATTCACGAGACTATCTTCAACTAACCCGCCAGATTCAACTATTCTCTCTACACTTCGCCCAATATCGGTTCCTTTTTTTACCTCGTTTCTTAACAAAACTCCAGTAGAAAAATAACAAATATCAAATTTTTCCTTTAAATACTGCGCTAAAGTTCCCTTTCCTGAGCCAGGAGCACCAACAAGGATAATAAGCGTTACGTTCCTATGAATCATCGCTTTTTCTTTTCTCCCTTTTTCTTTAAAATACCTCTATATTGATGCGAAAGCACATGAGTGTAAATCTGTGAAATCGTATCTATAGTCACTCCCACTATAATCAAAATTCCTGTTCCACTAAATATAAACTGCTGCATCGCAAATTTCGTCTTCACAATTTCCGGCAGTATACACACCAGAGACATATAAAGCGCTCCTACTACTGTCAATCTTGTTAAGATATAATCTAAATAATCTGCAGTTGCTTGTCCAGGTCTAACTCCAGGAATAAAACCTCCCGCTTTTTTCAAATTATCAGCTGTTTCAGTTGGATTAAATACAATCGCTGTATAGAAGAAAGAAAAGAATATGATCATTCCAGTGAAAACTACTGAAAACCAGAATCCCCCCCTACTAAAAAACATAATGAAAGATCTAATCCACTCACTATCCGTATCACCTACAAAACTTGCCAACATAGCCGGCAACGATAATAAAGCATATGCGAAAATCGGCGGGATAACTCCAGCAGAGTTTATTTTCAGAGGCATATGATTCCCTTCTGTATTTTTTCCTTGTGCTAACATAGCCTGCCGCTGAGGATAATTAATAGTAACACGCCGCTGAGCTCGCTCCATATAAACAACAAAAACTATTGCAGCAAAAGCGAAAGCAAATATAGTCACAACAGCATAAATAGAAAGTACTCCAGCCTTACCCAATTCAAAGACATTCGCAATGCTAGAAGGCATATTAGCCACTATACCAGCGAATATCAACAAAGAAGAACCATTACCAACACCCCGCGAAGTAATCTGTTCCCCTAACCAAACCAAAAACAGCGTTCCACAGATTAAAGATGGGACAGCTATCACTGGAAACAAATTCCCTATTACAACCGGACTTCCCTGGGTGTTCATTAGCAAAAGACAAATGCCATAGGACTGAAAAGCACAAATAGCAATAGTTAAGTATTTTGTATACTGATGAATTTTCCTTCTACCAGACTCCCCTTCCTTCTTTAGAGCCTCTAACGTTGGAGAAACCATGGTGAATAACTGAATAATAATACTTGAAGAGATGTATGGCATTAAATTTAGGGCGAAAATCGTCATACGACTTAACGCACCTCCGGAAAAACTGTTAAAAGTTCCCAGAAAACCGCCACTTCCTATGTATTTATTAGCCAAACTCGCAACAGCTGCCGGATCAAGCCCCGGAAGAGGAATATACGTACCGATCCTATAGACAAAAAGGGCCAAAATAGTAAAAAGTAGCCTCTTTTTCAGATCATCTGCCTTTGAAAAAGCCTCGAAACTTAATCCTTGATCCAAAATAGACCCTACCATAGAACTCCTAAATTATCTGGACTTTGCCGCCAGCCGATTCGACTCCGCGAGTTGCAGCACCTGACGCATAATTCACTGAAATCTGTAAAGCAATACTTAACTCTCCTTTACCTAGCAAACGAACCACAGAAGTAGACCTTCTAACAACTCCCGTCTCTTTTAAAACGTTTAGATTAACCTCCTGATTAGGAGAAAGAACTTTAGAATCGCAAAGCCTTTGAAGATCTTTAAGATTTACATATGAAGCCGGATTTTTACAGTTACAAACGAAACCCCGTTTTGGCAATCTACGGTAGATGGGCATTTGCCCGCCTTCAAACCAGCTAACAGTACCACGACCAGAACGAGCTTTTCCTCCTTTGTGCCCATAGGAAGAAGTTTTGCCACAACCAGAGCCAATTCCACGACCAAGAGCCTTCTTATCTATACCATTTCTTACTTTTAAGTTATCCAATCCAAAATTACTCATTTAGTTCCTCAACTTTCACAAGGTGAGACACTTTTCTTATAAGCCCTCTCACACAACTATTATCTTGCAACGTTACTTTCTTGCCTATCTTTCCTAATCCCAGAGCTTTAAGACTCAAAACCTGAGTACGATTACATCTTGCCCGACTTCCAACCTGAACAATGCATAAATTCGATATGTTCGTCTTTGCCATAATTCCTCACTTTATAGCTATAGACGCGCGACGCGAAGTAATTTCGCTAATTTTCTTTCCGCGTTTCGCTGCAATATATTTAGGAGAAGTCGTGGATTCTAAAGCATCAAAAGTAGCTCTTACCATGTTATGCGGATTGGACGTACCAATACACTTACTAACGACATCTTGCATTCCGAGAGCTTCAAAAATAGATCTCATTGCACCACCAGCAATAATCCCTGTTCCAGACACTGCAGTACGTAAAACAACTTTGCCTGCTCCAAATTTTCCAATGGAGTCATGATGTAGAGTCCGCCCTTCGCGCATAGGAATTCTAATCATTGATCTTTTCGCTTTTTCAGACGCTTTCTTTACGGCATCGCTAACTTCTCTAGCTTTTCCTCCAGCGTATCCGACTCTTCCTTTTCTGTCTCCAACAATGACAAGAGCAGAAAATGAAAATCTTTTGCCTCCTTTTACAACCTTAGCTACGCGATTTATCGCCACTAATTTCTCAATATACGCTACCTCTTCACGACTCATAAATGCATTCCCTAAAATAATAATCCACCACTACGCGCTCCATCAGCTAAAGCCTTTACTCTACCGTGATAACCATATCCTCCGCGATCGAAAATAACCTCTTTTATTCCAATTCCAACAGCTTTTCCTGCGATTAATGCTCCGACTTTGCTTGCCGCATTGCAATCTGAAGTTTTTTCCATGCGTTCCGTGTCCTTGCCAAGAGTGGAGGCTGAACATAAAGTTTTCCCACAAGTATCATCGATTATTTGAGCATAAATATGCCGCTCCGACCTAAAGACAGATAGTCTCGGCTTTCCGAAAGACTTGCTGCGAACTTTAAAACGAATTCTTTCTGTCCTACGTTTGAAATTTTTACAAAATCTCGCCATTATTTCTTCTTTCCTTCTTTGCGATGTACGTACTGCCCCTCAATGATAATCCCCTTTCCTTTATAAGGTTCAGGCGATCTAAATTTTTGCAATTGCTTTACAACCTCTCCAACAATCTGCTTATCCGACCCAGAAACTACTATCACCGTGGGTGCTTCACAAACGATCTTTACTCCAGCAGGAATGGGAAAAATTATATCATGACTGTATCCTAATTGCATAACTAAATTTGCCCCCTGCACCGAAGCTTTATACCCAACTCCGACAAGATTTAATTTTTTTTCAAAATGCGAACAGAGTCCTCTAATGGAATTAAAAACAATAGCACGATATGAGCCCCACATCGATCTAGAGAATTTATCATCTGATAATGCTCCAAAGAACACCTTACTATCGGAAATTTCCACGGAAACGACACTAGTATTTATCTCACAACGAAACTGGCCATTTTTACTCTTTCCAGTCAAAATACCATTCGCTAAACTAACTTCAACATCTTTAGGAATATTTATGGGATGCTTCCCAACTCTCGACATTAGAACACCTCGCATAAAATTTCTCCGCCGACATTGTCTTCCTTGGCTTCAGCATCCGACATAACACCTTTTGAAGTGGATAGAATACATATACCAAAACCATTAAAAACAGAAGCAACCTTCTTCAACTTAGAATAAACTCTACGACTTGGCTTTGAAACGCGATTCAGGATATTAATCACCGACTCCCCTTCATAATAACAAAGATCAACCCTCAAAAAAACACGGTTATTAAGAGTTACTTCTTTAAAGCCATTTATGTACCCTTCTCTCTCTAAAACACGTAAAATTCCAGCTTTTATTTTAGAAGCAGGAATGTCAACCGTTCCTAAATAGCGCTGACAAGCATTCTTGATTCTTGCTAGCATATCCGAAATAGGATCTGTCATCATTTCCAATTTCTCCCTTTTACCAACTCGCCTTGCGGACACCTGGGATTAACCCTTCCGCCGCCATTTCTCTTAACATAATACGAGAAATATTAAATTTTCTATACACTCCACGAGCACGCCCTGTTACCATACAGCGATTACGAATCCTAGTAGCAGAAGACGTTCTTGGCATTGCTGCTAATTTTAATTGAGCAGTAAAACGCTCTTCTGGGGATACCGTTTTATTATTAATTACCGCTTTCAACTCAGCACGCTTCGCTCTCTTTGAATTCACCGACTGGCGGATCCTTTTTGCTGATTCAATACTACTCAACCGAGCCATGCTTCACTCCTTACGAAACAAACGGAAAATTAAATGCCTTTAATAAGGCCGCCGCATAAACATCATTATTGGTATTTGTAACAACTGTCACATCAAGTCCATGTATATTCTCTATATTGCTCATAGAGACCTCCCAGAACACTATCTGCTCCTTAATACCCAACGAATAATTACCTTTTCCATCAAATGACTTTTTGGATAGTCCCCTAAAATCTCTTACTCGCGGAAGCGCGATATTAATTAATCGATCAAAAAACTCATACATTCTATTTCCGCGCAGAGTAACCATTGCGCCAATTTTCTGTCCCTGGCGTAATTTAAATGCCGCTACAGACTTTTTAGCAGTTGTTGCTATGGCCTTTTGTCCAGAAATCATCGTAAGCTCTTCCTGAGCCTGCTTAATATATTTGCTGTCAGCAATCCCCTCCCCTACTCCCATATTAAGAACAATTTTCTTTAATGCAGGAACCTGAAGGCTATTGGATAAGCCTAAATCCGATTTAAGCTGCGGAACTATTTTCTTCAAATAATAATCTCTTAAACGAGCCATTTTAAATGCCTAACTTATCGCTACTCCGGTACGCTTCGACGTCCGAACCTTTTTCCCATCAATCATTTTAACTCCAGTACGAACTGGCTTATCATCCGCAGGATCAATCAGCATAACATTAGAAGCGTGTACCGATCTTTCTCCCTTTATAAGGCCTCCCGGATCACTCGCCGAAGGTTTCTTATGTCGCGTACAAACGTTAACTCCTTTTACCACGACACGCCTTTCATCTCTTAAAACGTGCAGAACTTCTCCTCTTACGCCTTTATCTTTGCCAGAAATCAACTGAACAGTGTCGCCCTTCTTTATTTTCCATTTATCCATTATAAAACCTCCGGAGCTAATGAGATTATTTTCATCATATTTTTACTACGAAGCTCTCTTGTTACCGGACCAAAAACACGTGTCCCTATTGGTTCTCCCTGCTTATTAAGCAAAACAGCGGCATTTTTATCAAATTTTATCACGCTACCATCTTTACGATAAACTGCAGATGCAGTTCTTACAATAACTGCTTGAACAACATCCCCCGCCTTTACTTTTCCTTTGGGAATAGCGTCTTTTACCGAAGCAACAATAATGTCTCCCACTCTTGCGTATCTGCGCCTTGTCGCCCCCAAAACTTTAATGCACATCAATTCTTTTGCGCCAGAATTATCTGCGACATCTAAACGTGTCTGCATTTGTATCATAACTGAGAGTCTCCATTAACGACCACCCAATTTTTCGTTTTGGATATCGGACTCGCCTCGCAAATTGTAACACTATCCCCAATATTACACTCATTTTTCTCATCATGAGCATGATATTTTTTAGAAAGGCTTATGTACTTCTTATATTTCGGATGCATAACGCGCCTTACTACTTGGACTGTCACAGTCTTATCACAACGATTACTGACAACAACTCCTTCTAAAATACGTTTAGGCATCTGCTTCCTCATTTTTTCTAAGAAACCTTACACACTTTGCAACATTTTTGCGAGCGTTTTTTATAATATGGGTCGGTACACTTTCACCCAAAACCCTACGAAAACGAATTCTCATAGCTTCCGCCTTTGCCGATTCCAGATCTGCGCTCAAAGATTTTTCCACTTTCTTCTTGGCCATATTAAGCGCCTCTCGCAACTATCTTGGTCAACATTGGCAATTTCGCTGCCGCCAATGACAAAGCATCATGCGCAACAGACTCCGATACCCCATCCATTTCAAACATAACCGTTCCAGGATAAACTCTGCAAGCCCAATACTCAACGCTGCCCTTTCCGCTACCCATTCTAACTTCCGCTGGCTTCTGAGTTACCGGCAAATCAGGATATATTCTGATCCAAACTTTTCCAACACGCTTCATGCAACGAGTAATCGTACGTCTTGCCGCTTCTATTTGTGCAGCAGTTACACGAGCTGGCTCTATCGCCTTTAAGCCATATGATCCAAAGCTAAGACGATAAGAGCGAGAAGCTACACCATGTATTCTCCCTTTAAACTGCTTCCTAAATTTTACTTTTGCAGGAGATAACATATCTCACTCCCTTTCCTGTCTATCACCAACACGCTTTGGTAAAAAAACTGCATTCGTATCGTATATATCTTTTTTATAGATCCATACTTTAATTCCCACAGATCCATAAGTTGTGTTAGCAACCGCAATACCATAATCAATGTCTGCCCTAAGCGTATGAAGAGGAACGCGCCCCTCTCTATACCACTCCATCCTCGCGATTTCAGCTCCACCCAATCTTCCGGAGCAATTAACTCTAATCCCCATTCCTCCAGACCTCAGCGTCGATTGCATCGCTCTTTTCACAGCTCTGCGGAACCCTACTCTTTTTTCAATCTGAGAAGCAATAGAATCAGCAACGAGCCTCGCATTCACCTCTGGCTTTCTGACCTCAGCAATATTTATAGAGACTTCCGCACCGGCTAATCCCACTAAATCCGAACGTAATTTTTCGATATCATTGCCCTTTTTTCCAATTATTACTCCTGGCTTAGAAGTATGTATCGTTACTACAATTTTTTTCGCAAGCCTCTCAAGAGATATCCTAGAGACTCCTGATTGCTCCAATTTTTTACCCAAAAAATTCCTTAATTCAAAATCCTGCCGCAGTAAAGTCGCATAACTATTTTTTGAATACCAACACGAATTCCAATTACGGATTATACCCAAGCGAAGAGAATTCGGATTTACTTTTTGTCCCATATCAACCCTCAGTCTCACACAAAACAACAGTTAGTTTACTAAACTTTTTTCTAATAGATGAGCCGCTTCCCTTAGCTCTAGCCATAAATCTACGAAGAACAATCGCCTTCCCCACATATGCTTCTTTAACCGTTAACAAATCGACATTCAGGCTATAATTCGCTTCGGCATTAGCAATTGCCGAAAGAACAGTTTTTCTGACATCCCGAGCCACAGCCTTCTTACAGAATTTCAGAACATCAAGTGCACGACTCACCGACATACCTCGAATTAATTTAGCGACCAAATTAACCTTCCTAGGAGAAGCCAAAACTACTTTATTTTTAGCCACCACATCGACAGAAGCAGACTGTATACGCAACCTTTTAGCCATTTTGCTCCTTCTTAACTATTTTTCTATCTCCAGAATGCCCATAAAATGTTCTCGTAGGAGCGAATTCCCCTAACTTGTGCCCTATCATCTCTTCCGTTACTGTTACAGGAATAAATTTGCGCCCATTGTGAACTGAAAATGTAATGCCAACAAAATCAGGAATCAACGTAGAACGTCTCGACCAAGTTTTTATTGGAGTATGGCGTCCTGACTCCATGAGCGCCTTTACCTTTTTTATCAAATATCCGTCAACGAACGGACCTTTCCATACCGAACGAGCCACAATTCCCTCTACTTCTTTCTCCGCGTTAAAATAAACCTATCTGACGGTTTGCCTTTTTTTCTTGTTTTATATCCCTTAGTAGGTTTTCCCCAAGGAGTTACAGGCTGCCTTCCGCTTTTCGTCTTACCTTCACCTCCGCCATGAGGGTGATCTACCGGATTCATAGCCGACCCTCTATTGACAGGTCTTCTCCCCATCCAACGACTTCGCCCGGCCTTTCCAATATTCACATTTTTCTGGTCGGGATTCGAAACGGCACCTATAGTAGCACGGCATTCACCACTTATCAACCTAACTTCACCAGAAGAAAGCTTAACTATTACCTTTCCCGAGTCGCGGCCAATTATCTGACCATAGGTGCCTGCAGATCTCAAAAATTGAGCACCTTTTCCTAAACGAAATTCAACATTATGAACGACAGTACCGACAGGAATGTTTATCGTCTTCATACAATTACCGATTTTTACGTCAGTCTTGTCAGAAGAAACTATTTTATCCCCTACCGCCAATTTTTGAGGAGCAATTATGTAAGAAAACTCTCCATCAGCATATTTTATTAAAGCAATAAATGATGTTCTATTCGGATCGTATTCAATACGCTCAACAACCGCTTCGATATCGATTTTGCTTCTTGCAAAATCAATAAAACGATACAATTTTTTATGACCGCCGCCTCTATGCCAAGCAGTTATATGACCATGAACGTTTCGCCCTCCATTTTTAGATTGCCCGCGCACAAGTTTTTTGTGCGGACGTCCTTTCCATAGAGGTGAATGATCAACTAAAACTAACTCTCTCGTACTAGAAGTTACAGGTTTAAACGACTTTAATGCCATTAGATTCCACTTTCAAAATTAATCGCACCATCGGACAAGCGCACAACAGCATACTTTTTTGATTTAGTACACCCTATTTTCCCACGGAAGACCCGTCTCTTCCCTTTTTTGTTTATAACATTTATTTTTGCGACTTTTACGTTAAATATTTTCTCTACCGCTTTCTTAATATCTGCTTTTGAGGAATTAAGAACAACTTTAAAAACATGAACACCCTCCTTCCCAGAGCTCATAGTTTTCTCAGTCATAACAGGAGCAATTAAACAATCATATTCTAATATCATAATATTATCCTAACAGTTGCTTCTGAATACTCGCAACAGCATCTTTCGAAAAAACTACTTTTTCATGCCTCAGGCCGTCATATACATTAAAACCAACAGCTGGCAAGATATCTATTCCGTGAAGATTGGCGCAAGCCTTTCTAAAATCATCATTCGATGAAACACCGATAAATAAAGCTGACGTTAAGTTCATTTTACGTAAATTATCCAGGAGACTTTTCGTTTTTTGATCACCTAAATTAAAATTTTCACAAACCACAAGATTATTTTCCTTTGCTTTTATTGAAAGCAAAGACTTAAGCGCTAATTTTCTTACCTTTTTATTGATCTTAAATGCATGAGAATGCGGAACTGGACCGAAAACAATTCCACCGCCAACAAAGATATTCGCTGTGCGCGCTCCGTGACGAGCTCTACCCGTTCCTTTTTGACGATATAACTTTTTAGTAGTCCTACTAACATCACTTCGATCTTTTGTAGAATGAGTCCCTGCTTGGCGACGGGCCAATTGCCATCTCACCACATCAGATAAACTTTCTGTTTTGGGTTCTATGCCAAAAATCGCATCATCCAAGGTGATTTTTCCATTAACGCTACCGTCCAATTTTATTACATCGAGTTTTATCGTCATTGGGATCTCTTAATTGCATCTCTTACCAAAACATATCCACCTTTTGGTCCAGGAACTCCTCCATGGATTATTAGCAATTCGCCATCAGTACCGTAGACCTTCATGTTCTGTAATGTTACTTTCACATTGCCCATATGACCAGCCATTCGTTTACCTTTAAAGACTTTTCCTGGATCTTCTCTGTTTCCTGTGGAGCCATGACTTCTATGAGAAACTGAAACACCGTGAGATGCCCTTAGCCCTCCAAAATTATGCCTCTTCATTCCGCCCGCGAAACCTTTGCCGATTGTTATACCACTAACATCAACAAATTGTCCAGCTTGAAAAAAATCCGCTCCGTATATTTCTCCAATTGCTGGAACTTCTTCCGGAGATATTCTAAATTCTTTCAGAATTTTATAAAATTTTTTGCTTAACGAATTAAAATAACCACGCATGGGTTTATTTATCTTCTTTTCCTGCGTTTCAATGGTTCCGACAACAACGGCGCTATAGCCGTGTTTGTCAATAATTTTATGTGATAGCACTTCGTGGCGATCAACCTTCAAAATAGTCACAGCATACTGACTTCCATCATCCGCAAGAATGCGAGTCATACCTATCTTTTTTCCTAATATTCCCGAGCGCATGTTATTTAATCCAAAAGCTTTATTTCTACATCAACTCCAGCGGCAAGCTCCAATTTCATTAAAGCATCCACAGTCTGAGGAGGACAATCCAAAATATCAACCAATCTTTTATGTGTTTGCAACTCAAATTGCTCTCTAGACTTCTTATCTATGTGAGGAGAACGCAAAACAGTAAACCGTTCAATTCTATTTGGCAACGGAACAGGACCACGAACGCGCGCACCCGTCCTTTTAGCCGTCATAACGATCTCATTCGTAGAATAATCTAGTATCCTATGATCGTATGCTCTAAGACATATACGGATACACTGCGCACTCATAATTTTTCTCCTGACCTACGCTATAATCTTTGTAACGACACCAGCCCCAACAGTGTGACCGCCTTCGCGTATAGCGAATCTCAAACCCTCGTCCATGGCGATAGGAGCAATTAATTCTACATTCAAACGAACGTTATCACCCGGCATCACCATTTCTACCCCACTTTGCAATGTAACATTCCCGGTCACATCAGTGGTTCTAAAATAGAATTGAGGACGATATCCATTGAAGAACGGAGTATGTCTCCCGCCTTCATCTTTGCTCAAAATATATACCTCACATTCAAATTTTGTATGAGGAGTAATCGAACCAAGAGCTGCTAAAACCTGACCACGCTCAACTTCTTCACGCTTTGTTCCGCGAAGCAAACAACCTAGATTGTCTCCTGCTTCACCTTGATCGAGAAGTTTTCGGAACATTTCAACTCCAGTGACAACTGTTTTCTGGGTAGCTTTAATACCTACAATCTCAACTTCATCCCCAGTTTTAACAATTCCACGCTCGACGCGTCCTGTAACAACAGTACCACGACCAGAAATGGAGAACACGTCTTCTATAGGCATCAAAAATGGCTTATCCTTTGGACGTTCTGGCTGCGGAATGTACTTATCTATAGCATCCATCAATTCTAGAACTTTACTCTTTCCAAGCTCGTCGTTCTTTCCATCCAAAGCACAGAAAGCACTTCCCTTAATTATAGGAATCTCGTCAGCCGGAAAATCATACTTTTTCAAAGTATCCTTAATTTCCATTTCCACAAGTTCCAGCATGTCCGGATCGTCGACCATATCGACTTTATTAATAAACACCACAAGAGCAGGAACTCCTACTTGGCGTGCCAAGAGTATGTGCTCTTTCGTCTGAGGCATAACGCTATCAGTTCCAGAAACTACCAAGATCGCACCATCCATTTGCGCTGCACCAGTTATCATGTTCTTAACATAGTCGGCGTGACCTGGACAATCGACGTGAGCATAGTGTCTTGCGTCCGTCTGATATTCAACGTGTGTCGTCGAAATCGTTATACCGCGAGCCTTTTCCTCTGGAGCATTATCAATCTGATCGTACGCGGTAAAATTTGCTCCGCCTTTTTCAGCTAAAACCTTAGTGATGGCCGCCGTCAAAGTCGTTTTTCCATGGTCAACGTGACCTATAGTGCCGATATTACAGTGCGGCTTAGACCTTTCAAATTTCGCTTTACTCATTATACATTCTCCCTGTTAATCATTTATAAACCTCTATGCTCCGCAATAACTTTCTCAGCAACTTGAGACGGTACCACATCATAACGCGCAAATTGCATAGTATACTGAGCTCTTCCCTGGCTCATCGAGCGCAACGTGTTAACATATCCAAACATTTCAGCTAAAGGAACTTCAGCTGATATAACACGAGCATTTGCCCGCTGATCCATACCCACCACTTGTCCACGACGACTATTGAGATCTCCTATAATATCCCCCATATACTCTTCTGGAGTAACTACTTCAACTGTCATTATCGGCTCTAATATTTTAGGTACACACTTGTTCATGGCCTCGCGGAAAGCTCCACGAGCTGCTATTTCAAAAGCAAGCACACTAGAATCCACATCATGAAAAGCTCCGTCCACAAGAGAACACTTCACACCGACTATCGGAAATCCTATCACGCAACCAGATTCTGCAATTCCTTTTAGCCCCTTCTCAACACCTGGGATATATTCTTTTGGAATGGCACCTCCAAAAATTTTATTTTCGAATTTAAGTCCTGTCGCATAATCGCCAGGCTCAAATTTTATAACAACCTTAGCAAATTGCCCCGCACCACCAGATTGTTTTTTGTGGACATAGTCAATCTCCTGAGCTTTTGAGATCGTCTCTCTATAAGCAACTTGCGGAGCACCTACATTCGCTTCAACTTTGAATTCTCTTCTCATGCGATCAACAATGATCTCCAAATGAAGCTCACCCATTCCCTTTATTATTGTCTGCCCAGTTTCAACATTCGAACTAACTCGAAAGGAAGGATCTTCAGCGGCCAATCTTGATAGAGCTACCCCCATTTTCTCCTGATCAGCTTTAGATTTTGGCTCTACCGCAACTTCTATAACAGGATCCGGAAACTCCATTTTTTCCAATAAAACCGGACTATTCACAGCGCATAGAGTGTCTCCAGTCGTCGCCGCCTTAAGACCACAAACAGCGATAATATCTCCAGCATACGCTTCTTTTATATCCTCTCTGTTGTTTGCGTGCATCAACAGCAAACGCCCTATTCTCTCTCGCTCTCCTTTTGTGGAATTAGCAACATAACTTCCAGATTCTAAACTACCGGAATATATACGAACAAACGTCAAAGAACCAACAAAAGGATCCGTCATAACCTTAAAAGCAAGCGCCGAAAGCGGCTCGCTATCTTTTGGTTCTCGCAAAACCTCATTATTACTATTAACATCTATACCTTTTATCGCTCCAATATCTAGTGGAGAAGGCAAAAAATCCATAACACCGTCAAGAAGTGTCTGAACCCCCTTATTTTTAAAAGCACTTCCACAAAACACAGGAACAAATGCTCCGTTTATCACGCCCTTTCTTATGCAAGCTTTCAGCTCGCCAACAGTCGGCTCTTTTCCCTCAAGGTACGTTTCCATAAGAGCATCGTCTTGCTCCACAGCCATTTCCACAAGCTTACCGTGATATTCTTCGGCCTTTTCTTTTAGATTGCTTGGAATATCGACAGTTACATACTCCGCTCCCATTGTTTCATCCTTCCAATGGTAAGCCTTCATCTCTAAAAGATCTACAAGGCCAATAAAATCGCTTTCCGCTCCATCCGGAAGCTGCATAACCATTGGACGAGCACCCAAGCGATCAACAATCATATCGACACAACGATAGAAATTCACTCCTGTCCGATCCATTTTATTCACGAAACAGATTCTTGGAACATGATATTTATCGGCCTGTCTCCAAACGGTTTCAGACTGTGGCTCAACTCCAGCAACTCCGTCAAACACAGCGACAGCACCATCTAACACCCTTAATGAACGCTCAACTTCAATGGTAAAATCGACATGTCCAGGAGTATCTATAATATTTATTCTATGATTCTTCCAATAACAGGTAGTAGCAGCAGATGTAATGGTAATACCCCTCTCCTGCTCCTGCTCCATCCAGTCCATAGTAGCCGCACCATCGTGAACTTCCCCTATTTTATGGGAACGCCCAGTATAAAATAAAACTCTCTCGGTGGTCGTAGTCTTACCAGCATCTATATGGGCCATAATGCCTATATTTCTGTATAATTCTATCGGAGTTTTCCTACCCATATCACCACCTGTAATGCGCAAAGGCTTTGTTGGCCTCCGCCATTTTATGAGTATCCTCGCGCTTTTTAATAGCCCCTCCCCTACCGTTGTGAGCATCTAAAAGTTCGCCGACTAATTTTAAAATCATGGTTTTCTCGGAGCGTTTACGCGCATATGAAATAATCCATCGGATAGCAAGCGCTTGCCCTCTTTCAAATCGAACTTCTACAGGAACTTGATACGTAGCGCCCCCGACTCTACGAGATTTCAGCTCGACGCTTGGTCTTACATTCGACAATGCATTTTCAAAAACTTCCAAACCAGGCTTTCCAGATTTTTTATGAATAAGATCAAAGGCTCCGTGTAATATTCTTTCAGAAACAGACTTCTTCCCGTCATGCATCGCAGAATTAACAAATTTCGTAACTATAACACTTCCAAACTTTGGATCTGGCAATATCTCCCGCTTTTCTGCTGCTCTTCTACGTCCCATAGTATCCTCTATTTCGGCTTTTTAACGCCATACTTGGAGCGTCCCTGGCGTCTATCTTTTACGCCTTGTGTATCCAAAGCACCACGCACGATATGATATCTAACACCAGGAAGGTCCTTCACACGTCCTCCTCTGATTGTTACCACAGAGTGCTCCTGCAAATTGTGTCCCTCTCCAGGAATATAGCAAGTTACCTCGAAACCACTGGTCAAGCGAACACGCGCAATCTTTCTCAATGCCGAGTTAGGCTTTTTAGGGGTAGTTGTCGATACACGAGTACAAACTCCTCTTCTTTGAGGACAAGATAAAAGAGCCGGCACTTTATTTCTCTTGGCCACATCCTTTCTAGGATTCCTAATCAATTGATTTATAGTCGGCATATCGCCCCTTTTTTCTTAAAAATCACAGCTTTCCCGCACAGTGCTCGAATACTAACCGTTATTATTTTAGCAGTCAACCCCCTTATCTAAAAATTCAACAAATATAATAACACCACATAAAAACCTTCACAGCAGCCGCAATCAACACAGCAGCTGCGATCAACGTTGTTTTAGAGGAATATTATTTGAAATGTAGGTAGTGCAATTTTTTCATCTCGGTACGAGCAAGACTAATACTATTCATAATAATTCCGCAAGTAAGACTCAAAAAGGAGATAATCATTATTCCAGTAGCTAAAACGGCTGTCGGGAATCTTGGAACTAATCCCGTATCCCAAAATGTCATTACAATCGGATAAGAAATAACGATCGAGACAATAAATAAAATCATAGATAACACACTAAAAAAAAGCAAAGGTCTCGTTTCTTTCAGCAACCCAAATATACGAAATAGTATACTAAAGCCATCTTTAAATGTGGACAATTTACTATAAGAATTTGCAGGTCTAGCGGAATATTTCGAATCGAGCTCCGCAAATGGGATTGATAAAGTCAACGCGTGGACCGACAATTCAGCTTCTATATCAAAACCGCCGGAAGTAATAGGAAACGTTTTCACAAATCTTCTAGAAAAAACTCTATATCCGGAAAAAATATCCCTAAAAGAACTATCGAACAACACTTTCAAAATAAAATTAAATATTTTATTCCCGAATCTATGCCCTTCTCTGTAAACAGACAAATTTTGTTCTCTACGAACTGCAACCACCATGTCGACATTTTCATCTAATAAAACTTTTATCATTTTTTTCGAATCTTCAGGAGCATAAGTTGAATCTCCATCTACCATTATATATATATCTGCATCTATGTCTGAAAACATTCGGCGAACAACATTTCCTTTTCCTCTTATTCGTGCGGAGACAACAACTGCTCCCGATTCTTTCGCCACTTCCGCAGTTTTGTCTTCCGAACAATTATCGTAAACATAAATTGTAGAACACGGCAATTCCCGTTTGAAAGACGTAACCACATCAGCAATAGTGACATCTTCATTATAACACGGAATTAGCACAGCTATTTTTTTCATGAAACGCCTCCGAGCAATAAGAACACAGAAAATATTAATAAATAATTAACGAATCCAGCCATTAATCATTAATATAGGATTTCATGCGAATTGAATCATTAACTCGTCCATTCAACTTGAAAAAATCCAGAGTTCATGTTCGAGCTTAAAAAAAAAGCAAAAAACTTGTAACCCTATCCATTGGGTTTTCTCCCAGATGTTCTAATAACGGAGGAGTTAAATGCAGCAGTCGTAACATGGTATGTAAACTATTTTACGAGATAGCCCCATATGTAGTGAAACAAAGCATTTGCTACAATGCACTTGAGTATTTCCTTTTTTTTGGTATTCTACTACGCAGTATGGGCAATTAGCTCAGTTGGTAGAGCATCTGACTTTTAATCAGGTGGTCGCAGGTTCGAATCCTGCATTGCCCACCAACTAAAATTTCAGCAAAAACTATCATAATAGGAAATATAGATCGTAAAAGTAATTATGGATAAATTTCGTCTTAAGACAATAGAAGGAATCAATTGGTAGAGACCGTTGCATAATTCAAAAAAACAGCTCTTCTGTGCAGAGCGGATGCCTACAAGCCCCTGATTATCAGCAGTATAATTTTATTAAAACTATATCTTTCTGCATTATGCAACGGTC
>JAIRMQ010000011.1 GCA_031258575.1 Holosporaceae bacterium
ACCCGGTCAGTCCTCTCATAGAGATCATTTATTCTTATTCTATTCTTTAGTTAGAACCACGCCTGCTTTTTTCAGTAGCAGCAATCGACTTTACGAGTCCCACTATTTTTTTTCTAATCGCAGGATCGTTTATCTTACAAAAGTGACGTAATAATTCTGTCGTTTCTTTGGGATTTTTTTGATCCATATGGTATGAAGGTGAGTTCTCGTCTTCTACGGAAGATCCTTTTTTATATCCTTCTGTAAAGTACGAGAAGTCCACCGACAAAGCACTGGCCATATCATATAGCATACTTGCACTGATTCTATTGGCGCCTTTTTCATATTTTTGAACCTGCTGAAAGGTAATACCAAGATAATTCCCAAGTTTCTCTTGGCTTATTCCTAAAAACGATCTGCGTGACTTTACGCGACTTCCTATATAAGAATCTAATCCTTTTCTCGATCGACGTTCCGTAGCAACATAGTTGGCCATATATACCCTCATAATTAATTGTAACGGCTAGATGCTATTACAAAGAGAAGTATTTTTCAACTAGAAAAAAATATTCTTAGAGCGTTGTGCGCCAATATAACAATTTACCTTTCGGGAAGCTTGGCGAAAGAATTCATTTTTTTCAAACACTTATCGCTTTTGTATATATTTTTATGCTCTAAAATTTTGCAACCTGGAATAGATGTGTACCCATAAAAAATGCGCCGAAATATTGCATATTTAAAACATTTTATTGTCAATAATATCGTAAAAATCCAGAAATATTTTACAACTGATTTTGCGCACCAACAAATTGTAATATAAAGCTAATTATCGGTAGCTTCTACTATAGTGCAGTTATTGGAAAAAAAGTCCTATAAGTATATTGCGAACATTATAAATAATTTTTATATTATTGCCGGTAAAAAAAGAATTAAAAACTTTGGGTTGTGCAAGCTGTTTATATAACCTGATTAGCTAATGGGATGAATGATATTGTTAAAATAGCTTAAATTGTTATAATTCACTAAGGGAGATTATTAATGAAAACTATTTATATGGATTACCAAGCGACAACTCCGTGTGATAGAAGAGTCTTAGACGAAATGATTCCGTATTTCTGCGATATTTTTGGAAATCCACACTCTTCAACTCACATTGCGGGAACTATTGCGCACAAAGCCATTGAAAAAGCTAGAAAGCAGATTTCCGATTTAATAATGATAGAGGATCCAAATGATATCGTATTCACGTCAGGCTCGACAGAGTCCAATAATATAGCCATTCAAGGAGTCGCACGTTCCTATAAATTAGAAGGAGCTAAAATAATCACAAGTCCTATAGAACATAAATGTGTTTTGGAATCTTGCGAAGCGATGAAACGGGAAGGCTTTGATATCGTAAAGGTTCCTGTGCTTGAAAATGGAATAATAGATTTAAATGCTTTAGAAAATTTGGTTGATGATAAAACAGTTCTGGTTTCTATTATTTTTGTAAACAATGAGATCGGTACAATTCAACCGATCGAAGAAATCAGTAAGATTTGCAGGAAAAGAGGCGTATTGTTTCATACAGATGCCTCTCAAGTTATCGGAAAAATCCCCGTTGATGCTTCCTTAACAGATCTTATGAGTATATCCGGACATAAAACATATGGTCCGAAGGGAATAGGTGCGTTATATGTTCGCGCAAAGCCACGAGTTAAATTAATGCCGTTGTTTTGGGGAGGGGGACAAGAGCGTGGTATTCGGTCTGGTACGCTGCCAACTCCGCTATGCGTAGGACTAGGAAAGGCTTGTGAAATTGCTCAGCAAGAAATGCATGAAGAAAGACATAGACTGATGGAACTAGGTAATTATTTTATAAAGAAAATTATGGATAACCTTCCTAAAGTCTATTTAAATGGAGATATGGAGAAGAGGATTCCCGGATGTATTAATTTAAGCTTTGAGGGAATAGAAGGCGAAGCACTAATGCTTAATATGCCAGATGTTTGCTTGTCTTCTGGCTCAGCTTGTACATCAGATTCGCTTTCACCTTCTTACGTACTAGAAGCAATATCTGATCGTGAAGAGATTGCCCATTCTTCTTTGAGAATAGGGTTAGGGCGCTTCACAACGCTTGAAGAGGTTGAATATGTATCTTCAAAAATTATAGAATCTGTCATTAAGTTAAGAGCGATTAGTCCGCTTTGGGAGGAACAATGGAATATTCAAAAGAAGTAATGCTTAGATATAACAATCCACAGAATGTCGGAAGCCTTGATGAAATGGATCCGGATGTAGGTACGTCTGTCGTTGGGGCTCCAAGTTGTGGAGATGTAATAAAGTTGCAGATTAAAGTAGATGAAAATGGAAAAATATCAGAGGCGAAATTTAAAACTTTCGGCTGTGGAGCCGCAATTGCATCGAGCGCTTTGATAACAGAGTGGATTCGTGGCAAAAGTACAGAAGAAGCAAAACAAATAAAAAATAAGGAAGTAGCAGAATACTTATCATTACCTCCTATAAAAGCTCATTGTTCAGTATTAGCTGAGGAAGCAGTTGATAAAGCAATAAAGGATTATTTTACAAAAAAAAATGGAGGTGTAGATGGAAAAATTAATTAATATTACTGAAAAAGCAGCTAATTTTATCAAAAGTTCCGTGGAGAAAGAAAAATGTCTGGGAATTAAAATAGATGTTGCAGCAGGAGGATGTCACGGAATGGCTTATGAATTAACTTTTGTAAGCGAAGTAGACAAGAGTGATCTCATAGTACAAGAAGATGGTTTTGGTATATATATCGCTCCGAAAGCTGTAATTTTTCTATCGGGAATGACGATGGATTACGTCACTTCACCAAGAGGAGGAGAATTGGTTTTCAGTAATCCAAATGCGAAGTCATGTTGCGGTTGTGGAAAGTCTTTTTCTACTTTTGAAGACGGATATTGCGGCGGAAGTTGTTGTTCATAATCGATTATGAATTATTTTGAAATGTTTGGGATTTCGCTTTCCTATAAGATAGATGAAAGCGTTTTATTGAATTTATATTTTAAAAAACAGGCGCTTGTTCATCCTGATATTGATGAATCAAAATCAGATGAGTCTGCGGTTTTGAATCTTGCCTATAAAGTTCTTTCGGATCCAATAGATAGGGCACGGTATTTTCTCGAAATAAATGGAAAAAGCATGGATTCTTGCGTTGGTAGCGCGAATGAATTATTTCAAATTCGTGAAAAATATGATTCCTTATCTTCTTCTGTGGAAAAAAAAGAATTCATAAAGAAATACGAAGACGAACGTGTAAAATTAATCACGGCTCTAGAAGAATCTGAAAATAATTTAACTAAGTTTCAGGAAATTTTTGTTTCTGCGAGCTTTATTTCATCATTTTTAAAAAAAGCAACTGCTGATGTCAACAGTCGGAATTGATTTAGGAACTACTGTATCCGTAGTATCGCACGTTAAGGATGGGAAACCGGCGGTTATCGAAATAGACGGGAAATGTACTACACCTTCTGTAGTAAATTATCGCACTGATCGTCCAATTGTAGGTAGGAAAGCAATTTTAGATGCTTCAAAAACGGTTTTTTCAATAAAACGCCACATGGGAAGTGAAGAGAAATTCTTCGGAAAAAGTGCCGTCGAAATATCAGCGGATATCCTCTCGTATTTGAAAATAAAGACCGAAGAATGTATCGAAGAAAGAGTTGAGGCAGCGGTAATAACTGTCCCTGCTCATTTTTCAGATCGACAAAGAGTAGCAACGAAACAGGCAGCATCCATAGCCGGGATTAAAGTATTACGACTAATAAACGAGCCTACAGCCGCAGCAATTGCGTTCGGCTTAGACAAAAGGAAAAATGGAGTATTCGCCGTGTATGACTTTGGTGGAGGAACATTTGATTTTTCTGTGTTGCGTTTAATAGATGGAGTATTTCAAGTACTAGCGACAGGCGGAGATAATTATCTTGGTGGCGACGATATCGATAATGAAATTATGAAATTTAACTTCCTTGAACAAGGATTAGATATTAATCAAGCAGATAAAAATGAGAAAATCTTAGGAAAATTGATAGCGAAATCTCTCAAGGAACACTTGGAAAATAAAGAGGAAATTCAACGGGATTTTATATATCGAAATAAGAAATACAATTTCCGTTTAACTACTGAGATTCTTAAAAAAATTTCTCAAAAGTTTCTTGAAAAGAGCTTCCAAATATCTAATCGAGTATTAATGGATGCAAAAACTTCAGATTTAAACGGAATCGTTCTTGTTGGAGGAATGACTAAATTAGGATTAGTGAGGAACTGGGTTAAACAGCATTTTTATACTCAGATTTTTGATAGTATCGATCCGGAAAAGGCGGTATCTATTGGCGCGGCAATTTACGCGGACTTTATCGCTCAAAAAAAACGTAATTTCATTCTTATAGACGTAGTTCCACTGACTTTGGGAATAGAAACTTTTGGCGGAGAGGTAGATCAGATTATCTATAGAAATACTCCAATTCCAGTTATGGAGAAACGAGGATATACGACATACGCTAGTAACCAAACGGGAATAAAATTCCACGTTGTTCAAGGAGAAAGTCCAATAGCGGAAGAATGTAGATCATTGGCTAATTTCGAATTGACGGGAATTTCTCCAATGCCAGCGGGAAAAGTTGCTATAGTTGTTGAATTTTTCGTTGATGTAAATGGTTTGCTCAGTGTAACCGCATACGAAAAGAAAAGCGGACTTCAGAAAAATATAATTGTTGAGCCATCATCTGGTCTATCCAATGAAGATATAATTGCGATATTAGAAAAAGCTGCGTCCAATCGAGAAAAAGATTCTCAAAAGGCCAAGAATATATTTATTAAAACAGAATCCGAAAAAATTATTGACTTCTGCGAGTCTATTATGGACGAAATTCCTGATAACACTCAAGTTATACTAAAAAAAGATATTCAAAACCTACAATGCATGTTGAAAAAAAACAAATTCCAAGAAGCTTCTATAATTAAAAAGAATATTGATAACTTTCTGGGACAATATCTGGATGGTATAATAAACTCTCGCCTGAATGGTAAGTTTATTACAGAAATAACAGAACAGAAAAAATGATTACATTTATTTTAAAAGACGGCTTGGAAGTTAGGATGTCTAATGATAATTAGGTACTTCTTTCTCTTTCTTTTCTTTTTGATAGAAAATCTATCGGCTATGGCCTGGAAAATCCGTAATGAAAATGGAATAGAATTTAATATTTGGTTTAATCAAGATGTAGAAGGAATCGATATTATAATATCTTGTGATCAAAAATCTCTAAACTCATTATATGATTCGATTAAAAAAAGGTTTTCGAAAGTCCAAGACGAATATCGCTACTCGCGCTTAGGCATTGAATATGGAGAAAAGCAAGAAGAAACAACTTCTCCGGAGAATCCAGAGTTAACCTATGATGAATCTCCGAATGATATATCTATCGAAGAAATTACGCAGATTATCAAAACGAATAGAGTTATTTTTTATACTGGAGCAGGAATATCTATTGGAACTACTCCGCAAACGAGCGAGCTGATGGAAGATTTACAGGTTTCCTCGGAACTAAAGTATGGAAACAATTTATCTGAATACATTTCTGACGTTATCAAAAATCCAGATAATTATCTTAAACCTCTAAAAGCTTTTTTAGAGAGACGCAAGAATGCGAAGCCAAGCGCCACGCATCAGTGTTTAGCTAAAATTATTCGTTCTTATAAAGATCACCTGTTAATTACGGAGAATGACGATCAATTGCATCAAAAAACTGGAATAGATCCCATTGTTTTAAATGGGTATACGGAATATGAGCAACTAGACCGCTTAATAAACAGTATCGATTATGTAATAACTATAGGATTAAATTCTGACAAAAGCGGGTTTCTGGAATGGTTTAAAAAAGTTAATCCTAAAGGAAAAATTATAGCCATAAATTTGATTGACGTTCCATATCTATCCAAAGAAGATTTCTTATTAAGAGAAAATACTCAGAAGACTATCGAAAATATCTCCAGAAAAGTTATTCCAGAATAAGATTCTGAAATGAGGTCGTTTATCTCCTTCTCAAGACCATTTAAGAATGACAATATATAACAATGTTTATCAATAAAAAAAAATTTAAAAAAACGGAACTTGTTATACTAATGATGCGATTTAATATAAAAATTAGTGACGGCTTTTCTGTCCCAGAACTTGAATCCTTTTCGGGTTAATTCATTAATGATTCCAACCGCTTGTATATCAGGCGTTGGATAGAGTATCACACCATAATCTGGTATAGATGTTTCTTCGATTTTTTGAATATGGACCTCTTCCTTAAGGAAATAGTTAAAAAAAACTGTCCATACATTCAACATATAATCACTGTAAATTACCGATTTATTATCGAAAAGATAAAATGGTATACCTTTTCTTATAAACTCAGAAAGTTTTTCAACAGTTTCCATATCCGTTTTGCGTTTTTCTTGTATTGCATTTATCCAGTGCACTGACCGATTAATATTATATAATGTGAAATATGTCATAAAAATCACTGCACTAATCGTTGTAAACGTTTTTCTTTTTTCAATTCCAACTTTCGTCCAATAAGCGAAAGAAGGAAGCGCAGTTAATACTGAAGGAACAAAATAATATCCAGCAACTAAATAAAGCTTAATAAACGCAAGAGCGTAGGACGCAGAAAAAAATAACAAGCTATCTAAAAACAAATGATTCTGATCTTTTTTTATAAATACAAAATAACCTCTAACTAAAGATAGAATGAAAATTGCAATTAAGATTCTTTCAGAATCTATTGCTGCAAATTTCGTTGCCTCAAAGATATTGTTTATAACGCCGTAATGGCTGTAGAACTTCGTGCTATTTCTAGCGACTAAAAAGTACCATTGAGTTATATATATTATTGCGTTTGTTATTAACGCACAATTAAAGTAAAAATGTTTACGTTTTTGGCGGTTGAATATAAGATTAGTAATAGCTATTACCAAAAACGCACCAAATATAGGTTCTTTACAATAACTAAGATAACTTGCGCAAAGGAAACCTAAAACATAGTAGATCAACTTGTCAGTTTTTAACGCGTAAAAATAGCATACCATAAACACTGATAGACCTGTTATAATGATTCGTTCTGGAAAAATAATATGCATGTTTACGCGACAAAAACCGCTTGAGCAAACTAGTACCATAAAATAGTAGGCCATTATTCCGCCGTTGCGTTTTTCTATTATTAAATTGATTAAAAATACAAAAAGAATAATTGATGTTAGGCATGTAATAGAGACGTATATATAATGCGCTAAAGGAGTATGACCGTATGGTAATAGTAGGAGGATATTATAGTCGAAAAATCCTAACGGATAATATCGTCCGTTTTCCATTCCGCCGACAATGATTTTATTAATTGCCGTGGTGATTAAGAATTGATAGTCATCTCCAATTATCCAATTGGCATCCTTTAAAATTAGAACTACCAGGAAAATGGATACTAGAAATATAAATGCATAGTATTTTCGCATTAAATCTTTGCTTTTTTATTTAAAGATATAACATTTGATGCGTGATAGAAATTTTCTGCAAATTCGTTACCTGATTTTTGCATATCGCTTATGCATCCAGTCCAAACGATATTGCCTTTATTCAAGAGAGAAACACGATCCGCTAAAAACTCAGCGACTCTTAAATCATGGGTAATAGTTATCGTAGTGACATCGAGAGATTTAATCGTATCTTTTAGAAGATTGCAAATTACTCCTCCGGTGATAGGATCCAATCCGGAAGTTGGCTCATCAAACAACAAAATTTCTGGTTCTACGGCAATCGCTCGTGCCAACGCCGCTCGTTTTTGCATTCCGCCAGATATTTCCGCGGGATACAAGTCAAAAACTCTTTCTTCCAAACCAACTGCCAATAACTTTTCTTCAGCGATTTTATTACACAATTTTCTATCTTTATTTCTACGATTTGCGCCGAAAATTACATTCTCTTTTATCGTCATAGAATCGAAAAGCGCGTTTCCTTGGAATAATATGCTGAATTTTCTCAGATATTCCTGATAGCAATTCTCATCACGTACGCTAATTCCATCGACCGTAATGTCTCCGGAGTCTATGGGCATAATTCCTAGAAGACATTTAAGAAAAACCGATTTTCCACAACCAGACTGTCCTAAAATTATATGAGATTCGCCTTCTTCTATGCGTACTGATAAGTTGTTGAGAACTCTAAGTCCACTGTCGAAGGATTTGAATACATTATCAAAGATTATTTTGGTCATATTCCGAAAAACAACGCCGTTAATAAATAATTAAAAATCAAAATACCGATGCAAGATGAAACAACAGCGCCAGTTGTCGCATCGCCTACTCCCTTTGCTCCAAGATTGCTGTAGAATCCATTGTAGCATCCAAATACAGCAACGCAAAACCCGAAAACAGAGGCTTTTACCAATCCGGAAATTACATCAATCGTTTCCATATTTTGGATCGTTTGTGCGATATATGAACCAACGGAAAAATCAAGCAATGTAGTAGAAACAATGAAACCGCCCATTACTCCAATAATATCAGCTATAAGTACCAAAAATGGAACCATTAAAACTCCTGCAATGATTCTTGGAACAACAAGAAATTTAAATGGATTTACCTGTAACGTTAAAAGAGCATCTATTTGTTCGCTAACTTTCATAGACCCAATTTCTGCTGCAATAGATGAACTAACTCGTCCTGCAACCATTAATCCTGCAAAAACTGGTCCGAGTTCACGAGTAATTGATATAACAACCACAGAAGCAACTGCACCTTCCGCGTTAAACCGAGTAAATCCCACATAAGTCTGAAGAGCCAGAACCATTCCCGCAAAGATAGCAGTAAGTCCAACTATTGGAAGAGAATAAAACCCAACGATCATTATCTGACGTAAAATTTCTCGCCAATAAAATGTTGGAAGGAAACAATGTCTTACGCCGGTTGCAGCAAAAATCGATACATTGCCTATCTCTGATAGAACGTTAAGAGTATATTTCCCCAAAGTTGATAACGGATTAGCCATGCTTTTCCAAATATACTTTCTTTACTCTAGGACCGAATCTACACGCGACTTCATGTGGAAGTGTGTTTAATTCCAAAGCCCATTTTTCTAAAGTGTAGTCAGGATTTCGAGTCAAAGCAACCCATTCTCCCATTTTCAGATAAGACTCATCTACTTCACTGGCATCTAAGACTACGTAATCCATAGAAATTCTACCAACCATAGGTAAGATTTTTCCTCCGAAAAACCCATGCCCAAATCCAGAAAATTTCCGCATGAGCCCGTCTGCGTATCCAAACCCAATAGTTATTGTGGTCATTGGACAGTCTGCTGTAAAGGTAGCGCCATATCCAACAGTGTCACCTGGACTCAAGCAATTTATCTGAACAATCCTTGAAAAAATATCAGCCACTGGAACTACGCATCCAATTTTATCTTCACGAATGGAAAACCCATATAAGGCTTTCCCCGGCCTAACGGCATCAAAGAAATAATCCTTTTGAAGAAAAATACCATTGGTAGCGGAAAGGCATCCCTTAGCACCTTCAAATGTTTGCATAACGCTTTGAAATCGTTCCAACTGAAGTTTATTAAGGGGAGTGTCGGGAACATCAGCGCATGCCAAATGGCTCATAATATAAATCACATTTAAATTATCAGTAATTCTGTCACGACATTTTTTAACATCTCTGTACAGGCATCCATTTCTAGCCATACCAGTGTCTATATGAACCACCACATCCAGCTTTTTATTTATTTTTTTTGCATGATTAATCCAGAGATCCATCTGATAAATGTTATTCACAACGGGAATTAATTTATGTTGTATCAAAAGATCTTCCGTTTTTTCTAATAGTCCAGATAGAATAAAAATACGCGCATCTACGGGAACAGCTTCTCTTACTTGGATTCCTTCTTCAATTGTAGCGACAAAAAAAGCGCGACATCCTTCTTTATAAAGCTTTTTTCCAATTGGTATTGCTCCTAACCCATACGCGTCAGCTTTTATTACGGCGATTACCTGAACTTTTTCTGAAACTTCGTTTTTTATTCGACGATAGTTTTCCGCTACATTATCCAGATTAATCACCAAAGCGGACAATATATGAGGCGGAACTTGTTTTAACGCATTTTTAATTATCATAATCGCTCTTTCGGTTATCCGCTAAATTATCGAATTTAGTATACTTGCCATCGAAATATAAATGAACGGATCCTATAGGACCATGCCTTTGCTTTGCAATTATTACTTCCGCGGTATTATATACACGTGCCATTCGATTTTGCCATTCGATATATTTGTCTGTTCCCGCGTCTGGAGCTTTTCTAGATTCATAATACTCTTCTCTATAAACGAACATGACAACGTCGGCGTCTTGTTCGATGGAACCAGATTCTCTTAAATCAGACAGCTGAGGACGTTTGTCTTCGCGCATTTCAACTGCTCGAGATAATTGTGATAACGCCAGAACTGGAAGATCCAATTCTTTTGCTAAAGCTTTCAGCGATCTTGTAATTTCTGTAATTTCTTGTACACGATTTTCGTTTCTTCTATTATCGCTGCCAATGAGTAATTGAAGATAATCTATTACTATTAAATCTAATCCATGTTGACGTTTTAATTTTCTAGCTCTTGTACGTAGAGCTGAAACAGTCAAAGCTGGAGTATCATCGATAAAAAGTGGAAGATTAGTTAATTTTTTGTTAACTTCCACAATTTTGGAGAAGTCCTCGTCTCTTATCTCTCCTCTTCTAATTTTTTCAGAGGGAATTGCGCATTCTTGAGACATAATTCTTGTCGCCAATTGTTCCGAGGACATTTCTAATGAAAAAAAAGCGACATTTCCTCCTTCATTAGAGCCATTAGCTCCTGCGAAAGCAGCGTTAAAGGCAATATTAGTGGCAAGAGCTGTTTTTCCCATGGAAGGTCGTCCCGCTAAAATAATCAAATCCGATTTATTAAGGCCCCCGAGAGTCCTATCAAGATCAATGAAACCACTAGTGAGTCCGGTGATTTGACGATCGCTGCGATATGCTTTTTCTACAATCTCCATCGTAGAAGTTAGCGTCTCCGAAAAAGACATGAAGCCTTTTCTTCGATCGGAAACTGATAATTCATACAATTTTGCTTCGGCGTTCTCTATTTGATCAGCTGCCGTTGTTTCCAAATCAAATCTTGCCGCTTCATAGGATGTATTTTCACCGATCAAAATTAATTGCCGACGCAAATACATCTCATATATCAATTTTGCGTAATCCTCGACTCCAGCGATAGAAACAACAGCATTTACTAATTGAACTAAATAACTTCCCCCGCCGATTCCTTTCAAATCATCGTTTTTTTCGAAATAAGCTCTTAAAGTTATAGGATCCGCAGTTTCTCCATGGGAAATCAGTATACTTATCGCCTCATAAATTTTTCCATTAACTGGAACTGAAAAATGCAATGGCAGAAGAAACTCCGACACATTTTCAAAGCTCTCATTATTAAGCATAATCGCACCAAGAAGAGATTGCTCCGCCTCTATATTACGAGGCAAAACTCGCATCTCCTTTTCATTCTTCAGGTCTATTATTTTAAGTGGATCCAATTTTATTTCTCTTTAAGAAAAAAACGTGTTATCATACCACAACTTGTAGATTTTTATTAATTAAATATATATTTTTTATTCTGGTATTGTGGCTCTCTCATGTTAAAGAGACTTTTTTGGATTACAGGGCTAGCGGGAGCTGGGAAGAGCACCTGTGCCAATTATCTAGTAAAAAGATTAAAAGAGAGATATAAAAATGTTGTGCTGATAGATGGAGACAATGTGCGGGAGATTTGTGGCAATGATCTTGGCTATGATCTTGTTGATCGGAAAAAGAATGCATTTCGTATCGTGAAATTATGTGAATATCTGTATAATCAAGGCGTGATTGTGGTCTGTGCCACAGTATCTCTTTATAAGGAGATTCACGAGTACATATATGTCCATTTTAAAAGGCCGCAGATTATATTTTTGGATATTTCTCCGGAAATATTGCTAGAAAGGAATCAGAAAAAGTTGTATACAAAGGGAGCCAATGTTATCGGTATTCATATGGAATACGACAAGCCCGATCATCCAAGTATTGTGAAGAGGCTAGTGGATTCTTGTAGAGTATTTAAGGAAATGGATAAAATGGTGGAGGATATGTGGAAAAGATAGTAGCAGGAAAATGGGATTATTCGTTAAACGCCAAATTTTATAGGCATAGACCGAATTATTCTCCTAAAGCGATTAAAATGCTTGTGGAATATGTAGAAGTTCATGATAAGGATAACTTTTCAGTAGCTGATATAGGGGCAGGAACAGGCAATTTGACAATAATGTTATTGAACGAGGGACTAAAAAAAATAACGGCAGTTGAGCCAAATGATGAAATGAGGAAAATTGGCGAGGAAGTTACCGAAAATACCACCGTGAAATGGATAAGAGCCACTGCAACAGAGACTACATTGTCTAACCAATATAATTGGGTAACTTTCGGAAGCAGTTTTAATGTTATTGATAGAAACTTGGCACTTGCGGAAACATACCGTATTCTAAAGAATAATGGATATTTTACATGTATGTGGAATCATAGAAATTTATCCTGTCCTATTCAGAAGGCAGCAGAAGATATAATCACATCTTTTATTCCGGAATATGAACGAGGGGTTCGTCGCGAAGATCAACGTTCGTTTTTGGAAAAAAATGCCACTCAGTTTAAAGATATTTGTTATATTGAAGTTGATTTTAACGTAAAAAGAACTATAGAGGAGTATGTTTTAGCATGGAAAAGCGTTAAAAATCGCTTTTGGGATTTAAAAACGGAAGAAGGAATTGCTCTTTTTTCTAAAATAATTGATAAGATTAAGAAAGAATTGCCTGAAGTATTTGAAATTCGATATACTACCCGCGCATGGACTATGCAAAAGAAGAGTAAATGAAAGGGATAATTGATTTAAGGGGGGCTCTTTGTACGGGGGCGAGTGCTGTTGGAGATTATTTAAAAGGTTCTCCCGAGTTGTTTTCATGGGGAGAGAATGAATTTGATTTGGTTCGGGACAGCGGAGGGTTATGGGAACTATATCACCTTCTTTATTCTTGCTACATTACGCGTAGCTCAGCTTTAACTAGGTTTCGCAGTTATCTAAAATATTATAAAAACATTTTTGCTGGAATTACACAAGCGTTGAAAGTTCCTGATCCAAACGTGGCGGATCGATTCTGGGAAATATCCGAGGAGTTTATTGAGCAATTAACGAAGGGTCGTGTAAATTACGAATACGTAGGAAATAGAGCGTTTGCCGACGATGTTCTTTTAAATTATCTACAGGAAACAACGCCAGGAGGCAAAATACTAAACTTCCTTAGGAGGATCGTTTATGAAAAAAATCTCAATATTCCGATAAAAACACATAGGCCGGTGATCGAATCTTTAGTTCCAAAAGATATGCCGAAAGAAGACTTTATAAATTTGTCCAGAAAGTATATCGATGACGTTATCTCCCTTGTTTCTCC
>JAIRMQ010000013.1 GCA_031258575.1 Holosporaceae bacterium
ACCTCTACATAAACTATATAAGAACGTATTAGTTATCGCGTTAACTGACATTGCTACTAAAAAAGAATTATGCAAGAATGAGGCCCGCGAGCATCGGAGCATAGCTCAGCCTGGTAGAGCACAGCCTTCGGGAGGCTGGGGCCGGAGGTTCGAATCCTCTTGCTCCGACCATCAGCGAGTAACTGGGGGGAATGTGAAAGTGAAGTTTAGTTTTTCAAAATGCAAAATAGGAATTGTGGTGCTAGTAATCGCTATAATTGTCGCATTGATTGTTTATTTAATGATAAGTAAATCTAAGGGCGACGATAAAGACAAAATGCTGTTTTCTCCTCCAGCAGTTACAGCAAGTAAGGCGGTATTTGGTCCTGTCGCTAGACATATTAACGCAATTGGAACATTGCGTCCCCATGACTCAGTCATTATAAAATCAGAAGTTGATTCTAAAATAGAGAAAATTCATTTTTCCGAAGGTGGTTTGGTAGAGGAAAACGATTTGTTAATAGAATTAGATGATTCCATTGAAAAAAGCCAACTCATGGAAGCCGAGGCAATTTATAAAAAAACCAAAAGTGAATTGGATCCAATAGAAAAATTAGCGGATAAAGGAGCTGCCGCTCGTGTTCAAAGAGACGTAAAACGAGCTGAATTAGCTCAATGTGCCGCTAAAATTAATTTACATGAAACTAGATTAAAAAAACATAAGATCCACGCTCCTTTCAAAGGAGTTATCGGTCTTAGAGAAATCAGTAAAGGGCAATTTGTAACTCCAGGTAATGAATTAGTGAAAATAGTAGATTGTTATCCGCTCAAAGTAGATTTTAAAGTTGCAGAGAAAGATATCAGTAAAGTCTATGTCGGTCAGGAAATATTGATTTCTATGGGAGGAGATGATGACCAGCAATTTTCAGCGAAAATCATAGCTATTGATCCAGAAAGCGAAAAGATAAGTCATAGTTTTAACGTAAGAGCAGTTTTGAATATACCAGAGGAGGTCGCTATAAGTTCAATATCTTTGAAACCGGGGCGATTCGTTAGCGTAAAAATTCCGATAGATGGAGACCAGCAAGGAATTTTAATTCCTGAAAGTTCAATTGAGAAAGTCGGTGAAGAAGACGTGGTATTCCGAGTAGTCGAAGGAGGAATTGCGATACGAACTCTTATTACTGCAGGTATGCGAAAAGACGGAAATGTGGAGGTTATTACCGGCATAAACGATGGAGATTGGGTGATAACAAGTGGTCAATCTAACGTCCTAGACGGAAAACCGGTATCGGTGAAAAATAGCGAATCAGTTTCTGACGTCGCAAAAGCAGTTAAAGAGTTGCAAAAGCAGCAGAAAGCAGCTACTCAGCAAAATTCTATAAGGAAATAAAGATATGGAACTTACAGAATTTTGTGTTAAAAGACCAGTTTTTTCCACAGTACTCACAATCATGATTGTTGTGTTAGGAATAGTTTGTCAATCGAGGTTACAAGTACGAAAAGATCCGAAAGTAGAGCGATCGATTATTTCAGTAGAATCAGAGTTTCATGGGGCTAGTCCTAGAGTAGTTGAATCGCAAATCACAAAATTATTAGAGGGACAATTTGCGACAATTCCAGGCGTTGATTTAATAAGATCCGAAAGTAAAAATGAAAAAAGCGAAATAACCATTGAATTCTCTCCGGAAAGAACGCCGGATGGCGCTGCTTCAGATGTGAGAGATAGACTTTCGCTGGTGCGAAATCAGCTACCGCATGGTATTCCAGAACCAATTATAAGAAAAGATAGCTCTGATTCGGGCTCAGGAATAGTCATAGGTTTTACAAGTGATAGGCATCCAATAGATGATTTGAGAGATTATATAGAAAGATACATAAAATCGAGATTTGAAGTTTTATCTGGCGTTGGGCATGTTTTTGTAGCTGGTGGAAATATAAAAAGCGTAAGAGTGTACCTTGATCCTCAGAAACTAGCTGCCTATGGATATACTCCATCGGATGTTGTCGAGGCAATTGGATATCAGCATATACAAAGACCTTGTGGTCGACTTATAAGCAAAGATCGCGAGTATATGTTAGTTACAAACGGAGAATTATATAAGCCCCAAGAGTTTGATGAGATCGCTTTACCTTCCAATGGAAGGGACAAAATAGTTAGAATAAAAGATGTTGGGCAAACTGAACTTGTCGCGGCTGATATTCGTTCAGGATCCTGGCTCAATGGAAAAGAATGCGTAAGTTTATCAATAACTAAACAATCCACTGCCAACCCTCTTGACCTAAGCATTACAGTAAACAAAATCATGCCAGAAATAAAGGACTTACTGCCTAGCGGGGTGAAGGCGGTAATAGCGATGGATGAAGCAAAAGATATAAAAGCATCAATGTCAAACGTTTATAGAGCGATTTTTGAAGCGACATTCCTTGTTATTTTGGTTGTTTTTCTTTTTTTGTGGTCTTTCAGAGCGACTGTGATCCCAATAGTAATAATTCCAGTTTCTCTTTTAGGAACGTTAATACTTCTTTGGGCTTTTGATTTTTCAATAAATTCTTTTACATTATTAGCCATGGTTTTGGCTGTAGGATTAGTTGTTGATGATGCCATTGTTGTTCTAGAAAATATACATAGATATATGGAAGAGAAAGGTCTGTCAAGATTTAAGGCTGCAATAGTCGGATCAAAAGAAATATTTTTTTCGATAGTAGCCATGACTCTAACCCTCGCAATCGCTTATATACCAATAGCTCTTACTCCTGGTAAGATAGGGAAATATTTCCGTGAATTCGCATTAACTCTTTCGGGAGCAGTATTGTTTTCCGGATTTGTTGCTCTGACGTTATCTCCTATGATGTGTTCTAAATTACTTAGCGTAGAAAGAAAACAAAAGGCTATTGGTTGGGCGAAAAAAGCCGCGCTTTTCCAAGAACATATTTTAAGTTCAATAGACTCAGGGTATTTAAAAATTCTTACCGTCGCCTTAAACGCAAAATGGATAATTATAACAATTGGATGCATTGTAGCAATTATTGGAGTAATTACTTCCAGAATTTTACCCTCTGAAAGCCGTCCGTTTGAGGATCAAGGAATGGTGGTAATAAAAGGACAGGCTCCTATAGGAGCGAGTTATAAATTTATGGAAAATTGCGCCAAAAAAGTTGATGCTATTCTTACAAAAACTCCTTTTTTAGAAAACAAATGGGTTAGTGCAGACACCAGTAAGATAGAAGGTTGGGTAAAATTAGTCGATTGGAAAAAAAGAGACTTATCTTCAAAAGACATAGCGGAGAAGATGCAATCTATGCTTAAGGAAGTTCCCGGAGTCTCCTGTTCTGCGTCTGCTGGATCAACTGGATCGGATAAAGATACGGTAGACTTTATTTTACAAACTAATCAGAGCTTAGAATACCTGGAGAAATACGGAGGAAGGTTTTTTTGGTCTTTGCAAAGCAATTATGCAGGGATACAGCCTCATATGATGACATCTATTGTGCCACCTCAGAGGGATTATGTTATCGATATAGACAGAGATCGAGCAGCCTCTCTGGGAGTTTCTGTCTATGATATCGTAAATACCATTGAATGCTTTGTCGGTGGGAAAAAAGCTGCAAACGTACAAAGAGAATCTAAAAGAGACGAATTATTTGTGCAAGCTCCAAGCTCATTGCGTCAATCTCCTGAAGATTTATCCAGAATGCAAGTGAAGTCAAAAATGCTTTCGAAAGATAATGAGACAAAAATGGTTCCAGTTACCGATTTGATAAGTATCAATGAGAGACGATCGCCTTTAAGTTTAAGCCATTATAACCAAATGCTGTCGGTTAGCGCTTTTTGCGATGTTGCAAAAGGATATAGCTTAGGGCGGGTTGTAGAAGATATAATCGCATTCAAAGACAAACAACTTCCAGATACTGTACAGCTTACTTTTTCAGGAATCACAAAGAATTACTTGGAGGAGAGTAAACAAATAGTTCTGGTTTTCGCTTTGGCTTTACTCTTTGTATTTTTGGTTTTAGCTGCCCAATTTGAAAGTTTTATAGATCCGCTGGTAATAATGTTAAGTGTGCCTTTTTCGATCACCGGCGCTTTAATCGTCTTGTATTTTATAACCGATGGAAGCCTAAATATCTTTTCCAAAGTAGGTCTTGTAACTTTAATAGGATTAATTACTAAACATGGAATTTTGATTGTGGATTTTGCTAACAATATTGTTGAACAAGGAGTGTCTGTGATCGAAGCAGTGAAACGAGCGGCGTATTTAAGGTTACGTCCTATCCTTATGACTACGTTTGCCATGGTCATAGGAAGTGTTCCATTGGCTTTAGCAACTGGAGCAGGAGCAGGAGCAAGACGGCAAATCGGATGGGTGATTGTAGGAGGAATGTCGTTTGGTACACTTTTTACATTATTTATTGTACCTGTAATCTATACCATTTTTTCACGACTGAAATCTAAAAAGTCTATTCAAGAATGAGTACAATGTCCTTATTTTAATACTTCTGACGCGTAATGTATCTGTTTTTTAGGTCTATTGTTTATGAAATAGCGTTTTAACAAAAGAGCTTGAAAGGATTCGAATAAGAATGACTGTTTTTATTAAGAAGAACGCGAAACTTAGCGAGTAATGTTTCTTTTTTAGAAAAAACTGTTTATATTCTGCATGTTGATTGGAGGTTTTTATGTATGACCTATCGCTCTGCGAAACTAGAGATAAGCTTAAAAGTAAAAAAATCTCCTCTGTCGAATTAACTAAATGTTTTCTTGAGAGAATCGATAAATTCCGCAATTGGAATACCTTTATTACAATGTGCGCAGATAAAGCTTTGGATGCCGCTCAAAAAGCTGACAAAAAAATTGCCTCTGGTCAAGCCGGAGAGTTGGAGGGTATTCCACTTGCTATTAAAGATCTATTTCTTACTAAGGGAATTAGAACTACAGCGGGATCGAAAATGCTTGAGAATTTTATACCTCCGTATGAGTCAACCGTATCGAAAAAAATATTGGAAACGGGAGCGTTTTTTCTTGGAAAAACTAATATGGACGAATTCGCGATGGGTTCTGCGAATATAACAAGTTATTTTGGTAAGGTTATCAATCCCTGGAGTAAAGATAAAAAACTTGTTCCAGGCGGCTCTTCTGGGGGATCAGCTGCTGCAGTAGCCGGACATCTTTGTGTTGCTGCTATAGGTTCTGATACTGGAGGATCTGTTAGGCAGCCGGCAGCTTTTTCAGGAATTGTCGGGCTAAAGCCAACATATGGGAGATGTTCTCGTTATGGAATGGTTGCGTTTGGATCGTCTCTAGATCAGGCTGGACCAATGACTAAAACGGTTAAAGATGCTGCAGCTTTTTTAAAAGTAATCGCTGGCTATGATGAAAAGGATTCCACTTCATCCAGAGAGAAAATTCCAGATTTCGAATCTTTCGCTGGAAAATCTATCAAAGGACTAAGAATTGGAATTCCTAAAGAGTATCGTGTAGATGGAATATCTGACGAGATTATAAATTGTTGGCGCAACGGTGCGAATTGGCTGAAAGAGGCCGGAGCAGAGATAATTGATGTTTCATTGCAATATTCCAAATACGCTCTTCCAGTTTATTATATTATTGCTCCATCAGAAGCCTCAGCTAATTTAGCTAGGTTCGATGGCGTAAGATATGGTTTTAGAGCCGCTGGAGAAACGATTGATGAAGTTTATGCTAATACAAGAGAAGAAGGCTTTGGGGAAGAAGTAAAACGCAGAATTTTAATCGGAACTTATGTTCTTTCTGCTGGCCATTATGATGCATATTATACGAAAGCGCAAAGAATCAGACAATTAATAACACAGGATTTCCTCTCCATTTTTAAAAGTGTTGATGTTTTGCTTACCCCGACAACTCCGACAAGCGCTTTTGCTTTCGGAGAAGAACCAACGAATCCGGTAACTATGTACCTGAATGATGTCTTTACTGTAACGGCCAACATAGCTGGTCTTCCCGCAATTTCTGTTCCAATCAATTTAGATAGACAAGGAAGGCCGCTAGGATTACAGTTGATAGCACCACATTTTAGAGAGGAGCTTTTGGTTCAAGTAGGAAGTGTGTTAGAAAAAGAAGCCTGTTTCCCTAAATGGAAGGAGGCTTGTCAATGAGTTATATCGAAACATCAACTGGGAAGTGGGAAGTTGTTATTGGTTTAGAAGTTCATGCTCAGGTAATATCGAAATCTAAGTTATTCTCAGCTGCGTCGACAAAGTTTGGCGTTTCTCCTAACGAAAATGTTTCTTTTGTAGATGCTGCGCTTCCAGGAACATTACCGGTAATCAATTCATTTTGCGTCGATCAAGCAATAAAAACAGGCCTAGGACTCAATGGAAGAATTAATAGAATCTCTCGATTTGATCGAAAAAATTATTTTTATCCAGACTTGCCCCAGGGATATCAAATATCTCAGTTTTATTCTCCAATTATAAGTGGAGGATATGTGGAAATAGAGGACAATGAAGGTAATTCAAAGAGGGTTAATATTGATCACATCCATCTTGAGCAAGATGCGGGAAAGTGCATTCATGATCAGAGTCCAACGAAATCTTTTATAGATTTAAATCGCGCAGGTATTGCTCTTATGGAGATTGTAACAACGCCTGATATGCATAGTGCAGAAGAAGCTGCCTTTTTCTTACGTAAATTAAGGTCTATTTTGCGCTATCTGAAAACTTGCGACGGTAATATGGAAGAAGGCAGCTTACGAGCTGATGTTAATGTTTCTGTTCATTGCCCAAATACGGATTATGGTACACGCGCTGAAGTAAAAAACGTAAATTCCATAAAATTTTTGATGACAGCGGTAAATTTTGAAGTAGAAAGGCAAATAGCGATTTTAGAATCCGGAGAAGCAGTTGAGCAGGAAACACGGCTATTTGATAGTAGTACCGGACAAACGCGTAGTATGAGATCCAAAGAGAATTCTCAGGATTATCGTTATTTCCCAGATCCAGATTTGCTTCCACTCATGCTTGAAGAGTCTAGAATAGAAGAAATTCGAAAAACAATTCCGGAATTACCAGATGCGAAAGCCGAGCGCTTCCAACGAGATTATAATTTATCTCATTACGATGCTTCTTTAATAACGTCTGAGATCGAAATAGCTGATTTTTATGAAAAAGCTCTGGAAAGTGCTAACTTGGATAACGATTCAGCGAAAATTCTTTCTAATTGGATTCTCAGTGAGCTGTTTGCTCTTTTTAATAAACATGGCAAGTCTATAACAGACAACCATATTCCTCCGGAACATATGGGAGAGTTAGTAAAATTGATAAAAACTGACGTTATTTCAGGAAAGATAGCCAAGGATATTCTCGAATTAATGTGGGATACCGGAGAGTCTCCAAGCACTATAATAGAAGAAAAAGGATTAAAACAGATTACTTCAGCAAAAGAAATTGAGATTTTTTTAAGAGAAGTACTTGATAATCATTCTGATAAAGTCGCAGACTACAAAAGCGGAAAAGATAAACTTTTTGGCTTTTTCATAGGAGAAACTATGAAAAAAACCCAAGGAAAAGCTAATCCGCAGGTATTAAACGAGATTTTAAAAAAGCTTCTAGAAAAGTAATGGAGGAAAAATTGTCAGAAAAAAACCAACAATCAAAAGAAACAACGGAGAAGTGCCGTTGCAAAAATTTTCGGTGTCTATTATCCGCATCGGTTTTTGTAATAGTTAGCGTTTGTATCTCGTGTATTTATTGCAGATTTTTTATCGAAAAAGATGTTGAGCCCTCGATTCATAAGTTCATTTGCAACAACATTGAAAAAGTGTATTCTCAAATATCCGCTTTGAAAGAAGAGATTTCCGATATAAAGAAACAAATTGAGGTAATTCACCAATCTGGGAATCAAGGAACTATCAAAGAAACCATAAAGTTACGTTTGAAATGGAAAGCGTGGATGGATTTACGGGCCAAAATAGAAACAGAATCGATCACAGAAGAGGATATAGCGAAATTTAATTTCATTTTCTCAGATGATAAAGAAATCCTCGAGCTCGTAAAAAGCGTTGTTTTGATTGAGACCTCCGATGAAAAAGCAAAGGATGGTAAGATATTGGGAATGTTAAAGAAAATTATAAAAAAGGTTGATGAAAAGAAACTATTAGAGATTGATGGGTATGTTTTGTCGTCAGAAAACTAAGTCAGGAGTAAACAATGAAAAAAAGTTTGATTGGTATTTTAGTTCCGGGTTTAATCGTTGGGCTGATAATGGCTGCCGCTTATCTTACAGGAAATTGGGACACACTGGTTGGTATGGGAATAATGATCGTGAATCATTTTTCAGAAGCCATAGATCAAGTTAAAGGAATGATGTAGACGAATGCTTAGAAGCGCATGTGGACTTTTCTAAAATTAAGTATTGTAGCCTTTGTGATCTTTTGTTACGGAAAAGGAAACGTAATTATTCGTCTGGATAATAGCTCTTTTAGCTTTAGTATAGTAAGCTTGGCATTGTTATATGGAAGTTTTCTCTCTTTTTATAAAATAATTCTAAATTTTAGTTCTAAAATCTTCCCAGGTAAATCGAGAATCGAAAAAGGACTTGATTCTCTTCAATCGGCTTTTTTCAGTATGCTCATGAAGGACAAATCATCATTGGAAAAATTTATAGCAAAATCTCGACGGTATCTTGGAGATATTCCAATAATCTCGTGGATAGAAGGTCAACGAAATCTTCTCAATGGAAATATCCATCAAGCAAAAGCTATTTTCTATAGTCTGTGTCACAAAGAAACGAATACCGCACTGGGGGCGTATGGCCTTTGTCAGTTAGCAGTCAAAGAAAGATCGGATGATGACACCATAAATGCAATAAATTCAATTTTGAAGAAAAATCCCAGTCAAGATTTAGCGCTGCAAGCTATCGCAATATTAGTAAAAAATAAAAATTTCTTGGAGGCAAAATCTTATCTGCCTCTGATAAAAAAAATGCGTAAATATAGCTTAATTGAAGCCATTGTATATTCAGAAGAAGGATTTTATAAAAAAGAACCGAAATTACTAAAAAAGGCCTTTAAGTTAGCTCCGGAGCTATCTAATAATGCTATTGGCTACGCAAGTTTTCTTGCGGAAAATGAAGAATATCGTAATGCTCGAAGAATATTGAAAAAGACTTTCCAAATTTTTCCTAATCAGGAACTTTTTCATAAATACATATCTCTCGAACAAAACTTATCTATTTCAGATAAAATAAAACTTGCTAAAAAATTAGTAGATGCGAATCCAAATTCCTGGATAGGATACTTTGAATTGGCAAAACTCTTAATACAAAACGAAATGTTTGCTGCTGCTTTTCAAAATTTGAAAATTGCCTATGAAAAAGAACAATATGATTTTATCGGTCGTGAATTAATAAAAACAGCACAGAATTTAGAAAATCCAAAACCTCCGGAAGCGATGGATATTTTATCTACTCCCCTAAAAACAAAACATATAGATTTTGTCTGGAGATGCGGATATTGTGGAGCACAAGAGAACAATTGGATTGCTGTCTGTAAATGCTGCAGTAGAATCGCTGAATACAATCTAGCCGCCGCTGAAAGTTTACTTTCCAGTTGGGTGCGCTAGGATTTTATATTTGTTTGGGATATAATTTTTCAATAAATTTGGTATGTCAGAATGGATTTCAGAAAAAGCGAGTTAGATACCGTAGTTCCTACTCGTATAATTGGTCCTATTAAAATAAATTATGATAACTCAACGGAGTTAATTTATATTCCTCTTGCTACTTTCGAAACACCGATATGGAGCTCCGTAAAACGAGGCGCTTTGGTATCTCAAAAGACTGCTGGCATAAATATAGAGGTTATTGATGATCTTATGACAAGATCAATAGTTGTTGAAGCTCCTGATTTAAAGAAAGCCATAGAGAACAAGAAAAAAATTGAAAAGAATAAAGAATCTCTAGCGAAAGAGATAGAAAAAACAAGTCGTTTTTTGAAATTCAGAAATTTATCAATCGAAAATGTCGGCAAGCTTCTCTATGTTCGTTTGGAATTCAGTACAGAAAATGCTTCTGGTCATAACATGGTTACCAAAGCAGCCGATTCGGCGATTGATTGGATTATTTCGAATTGCGAAGGTATAAGGGACTTATCTGTTTCTGCAAATTACTGTGTTGATAAAAAAGTATCGGCAATAAATGGAATATTAGGAAGAGGGAAGCGTGTATCGGCAGAAATTATTGTTCCGAAATTAATTTGCAAGCAGATTTTAAGAGCTTCTCCTACAAAAATAATTGATTTGAATGTGAAAAAGAATTTTATCGGAAGCATTTTGTCCGGCGGTATACGTACCGCTAATGCTCATTATGCAAACGTTGTTTTAGCGGCTTATATTGCGACTGGGCAGGATCCTGCCAATGTCGTTGAAACATCTCAAGGAGTTACATTCGCTGATTTTTCTGGAGAAGATTTATATTTCTCCGTGAGTATTCCAAATGTTATAGTAGGAACCGTTGGAAATGGCAAAAAACTGCCTTTTGCTTTAAAAAATCTTGAAGAAATGAAATGTTATCCAAATGATTCTTCATCTTCTAAACGACTAGCTGCTGTAATTGCTGCTGGAGTCTTATGCTCGGAGCTTTCTCTTTTATCCGCTCTCACAAATCGTGGGGAATTGATGTCTTCTCACCTAAAACTGGAAAGAACCGAAATATGAAAGTAGGAATAGACGCTATTGCATTTTCTACATCGAAATATTTTTTGGATTTAAATGCCCTTGCTGTAAATCGAAACGTTGATCCTAAAAAATACCATGTTGGAATTGGACAAAGGAAAATGTCGATATTCCCTCCCAACGAAGATATCGTTACTGTAGCGATCGATGCTGCCCAGAAAGCTCTTTCATCAATAGGTGACCTTGCAAGTATTGATATGCTGATTTTCGCTACAGAATCATCTTTTGATTTGTCTAAATCTACGGGAATATACGTGCATCATTTTCTAGGACTAAGAGAAGATTGTAGAGTTTTCGATATAAAACAAGCGTGTTATTCGGCCACTGCCGCATTGCGCTTAGCGCAGTCCTACGTGTCAGAAAATCCAAGTTCAAAAGTATTGGTAATAGGATCCGACATAGTAAGATATTCAATCGGAACGCCAGGAGAACCGACTCAAGGAGGAGGAGCCGTTGCGTTCATAGTTGCTCAAAATCCGCGCATCATTGAAATAGAGAATTGCGCTGGAGTTCATACCAACAATGTTATGGATTTTTGGCGTCCGAATTATCTAGATGAAGCAATTTTTGACGGGAAGTTATCTGCCTATAGCTATTTAAAATCATTGGATATATCCGTCAATAGATATTTTGAAAAAACAAAACAATCCCCTGCCGATATAGATCATGTATGTTTCCATACTCCTTTCTGTAAGCTTACTCGAAAGGCGAATAATCAACTTTTTAGGAAAAATTCAATAGAAGATACTTTAATTTATAATTCGCTCATTGGTAATAGCTGTTCTGCCTCACTTTATATATGCTTTATATCGCTTTTAGATAATATAAAAGAGAATCTAGCGAGAAAAAAAATAGGTTTTTTTAGCTATGGAGCTGGTAGCGTCTCAGAGTTCTTTAGTGGAATAATTTCTAAAAATTATACCAAAAGTGATTTCGGGGCCTCCATTCTTAATGATAGAAAGGAAATCTCCTTTCAAGAATATGAAACTCTCTACACTAGCAAATCTCCAATTTTTCATCTGTATGAAAATATTGGAAAAATAAAACTATCAAAGATAGAAAATCACAAACGAATCTATATATTGTAGGAGCGTTATAAATGATCAATAGATGCCAATGGGCCAATTCAAGCGAATGGTTAAAAAAGTATCATGATGAAGAATGGGGAGGAAAACCCTTTCACAATGATCAGAAGCTATTTGAAATGTTGATTTTAGAAGGAAAATCCTGTGGGTTAAGTTGGGAATTAATTCTAAAAAAACGAGATCATATGAAAAAAGTTTTCGATAATTTCGATCCCGAAATTCTGATCAAATATGACGAAATTAAAATACAATCGTTGATGAGTGATGCTGGAATCATTCGAAACAAATTAAAAATCAGTGCAGTTATTGAAAATGCTAAAGCATATCTACGTTTAAAAGAACGCCAAACTTTTGACGATTTTCTGTGGAAATATGTAAATTACGAGCCTATCGTAAACGACGGTTCACAAAGAATCGCCAGAAACAAAATATCTGATAGATTGAGTAAAGATCTGAAAAAATCCGGATTCAAATTCGTAGGCTCGATTATTATTTATTCATTCATGCAAGCTATCGGAATGGTAAACGATCACGAGAACATGTGCTTTTGCAAATTCCGCTCTCCCCAAAGTCATAATATAAAGAATTAGGATTAATGCTTTTCCAGTGGATGAGTTTTTTCGTATATTTTCAATAAGTTATAATCATCTATGTTGGTATATATTTGAGTGCTGGAAAGTGATTCATGTCCAAGAAGTTCTTGTATAGATCTCAAATCCGCGCCTCTATTTATAAGATGGGTTGCGAAACTATGACGAAACGAATGTGCACTGGTATGATCAGGTAATCCTGTGAACGTAAATCTTAGCTTTCTTAAGCGATTATCGACGTAAGAAGCTTGCAATTTCTTCCCTTTTAATCCGATAAAAAGAAAATTATTTTTTAAATCATACGGACACGTTGCAATATAAAAATTTATTTTTTCCAAAACAAATGGAAGAATTATAACTATTCGGTCCTTTTTGCCTTTTCCACAGGTTCTTATTTCTGAATTTACTTCTTTTGTTTTGATATTCAAGGCCTCGTTAATTCTTAGACCTGTGCAATATAATAGTGAAAAGAGAGCGCAATCTCTTGCTGTTATCCACTTCGGATCTTTTTCAAAAAAGAAATCAGAATTTAAAAAACGTAAAATAACCTCCTCTTCTATAGGTTTAGGCAGAAGCTTTAGTAGCTTAGGTCTTCTAACAGAATTTATAGCTTTTAAATCTACTAAATTTAGCTTTGCCAGATACCGAAAGAATGATTTCAATGAAGATAAAGCTCTCACATTGGATCTGGGGGACAAACCGCTTCCAATCCTATTTGAAAACCACGATCGAAAATCTGCAACTTTCAAATCTTGGAGAGCTTTTAGATCGATATCTTCAGCAAGATGTTGTTGTAAGAATAGTTTGAAGTTTAGCACGTCTGCACGATACGCATCGACGGTATGCGTTGAATAATTATACTGAATTCTTAGGCCTTCAATCCAATTTTTAATGAGAGTTTCCATTGTGCCTATTAATCATATGTTGTTATTTTACCACTAAATTTATATTTTACCAAAGATTGAAGACTTTCTCGGAAATTCTTATGAAGAAAATGATATAAAATCGCTGAAAATTCAGGCATGCATCTAAGATGCATAAAAATATGTTGAAAAAAACGAAGAATTCTTGAAAAAGTAACAATTGGTCAATATAGTATTCTTATAATTGTTTATAGTTATATAGGGAGAGTAAAGTGAATAAAGTAAAAGGTATATTAGTTCCTCTTGCATGTTTGGCGTTTTTAGTTGGTTGTGAGAGTGATTCAGATAAGAAGTCAGAGAAAGTAGAGGTTATAGAAGATGAGTCCTTAAAAGGGACAGCTGCGGACTTCATTGCAAACGCGGGAGATAGAGTTTTTTTCGCGTATGATAAGTCTAATGTTTCGCCAGAAAGCGAAGCGACTTTAACGCGTCAAGCAGAATGGCTAAAGCATCATGAGTCTAGAAAGGTTCTTATAGAAGGGCATTGTGATGAGCGTGGAACTCGTGAGTATAACCTTGGTCTAGGAGAAAGAAGAGCTGATGCTGTAGCAAAATTCTTGGTAGATCATGGAATAGCTGGCGATAGAGTTCGAACAGTTTCCTATGGAAAAGATAAGCCTATTGCGGCTCAAGGAACTCCGGAAGAAGTTTACAGAATGAATAGAGTCGGAATTTCTGTTATAGAGTAGTTTCTTTTTAATTATTTTAAAGCCCCTGTTTAGGGGCTTTTTTTATTTTTTGTGTTTATGAATGGCTTCAAAGTCTATTAAGTGTGTTGTTTTTTATGTTTATGGCTTTTCGTTTCGAGAATAGCATTTGATCTATCTTTTCTACATCTATTTTCCCCTGATGCACTTTACCATTAATAACAAATGCCGGAATAAGATGTATTTCTTTGGCGACTATTGTATGAGCATCTTCCAGATTTTTTTTAAGAGGCTCATTCGTTAGACATCTCTTGATATCGCCGATTCGATAATTGCTCTTCTCTATATTTTTAATCAAAAATGCTCTTGGATCGCTAGATTTTTTCCACTCATCTTGTTCTTCGAAAATTTTCGCTGCTAAGTTAAGTATTTCGTCTTGATGGCTTCCTAAGCATCTCACTAAAAGAGTAGCGTCTAAAGAGCCAAGATCATCTAAGAAAAAACGTATATAAATACTAGCTTTGCCGGTATTTGCGTATTTTTTTTTCAGCTCTGGAAGCGTTTCTTTGCAAAAATCTCTGCAGTGAGAGCAAGTAAACGATATATATACAATAATCGTGTTAGGAGCTTTCGGATTACCGATTATTATTTCTTGTAATTGAGTAACATTTTGCGAAGTGTTATTTTGAGGTTCTGTATGCCAACATATTACATGCTCTGAAGAGCTCAAAAAAAACAGTATCGCATATGTGACTTTTTTCAATTTACAAACAGTACCTTAAAGATTATATTAATTATACATTAAATCTAAAATGAAATATATCTCCATCTTTTACATAATAGTCCTTACCTTCAAGCCGCATTTTTCCTGCTGTTTTTGCACTATTTTCTCCGTTATATAAAACATAGTCTTCATAACTTATCGTTTCAGCACAGATAAAACCTCGCTCAAAATCAGTATGAATTACTCCCGCAGCACTTGGAGCTTTTGCTCCCTGATGAGTAGTCCAAGCATGCGCTTCAGTCGGTCCGACGGTAAAAAAAGTTATTAGATTCAGAAGATTATATCCTCCGCGAATAACTCGCGCTAGACTAGATTCTGACAAACCAAGAGAACGAATATACTCTATTTTTTCCGTTTCATTCTGGATGAGAGCTATCTCCGATTCAATTGCAGCAGAAACTATAACTACAGACATTCCTCTGCTTCTCGCGAGATTTTCCACGGATTTCACATAGCTGTTTCCGCAGGAAACATTTTTTTCATTGACGTTACAAACGTAAAGTATCGGTTTTTTCGTAATCAAATGTAACGAATTGATGAGAGGATCATTCCGATATTGAAATTGATTAAGAAGCTTTCCCTCTTTTAAATGAAAAATAGCGGCCTCAATTATTTTTTTTTCGTCAGTGGATTCCTGATTATGTTTTTTGGAGTTGGATAATTTTTTTTCTAGACTTTCCATGTCTGCAAAAATTAGCTCAGTTTCAACAGTTTCTATATCGCGAATTGGGTCAATGCTACCTTTAACATGAATAATATCGTCATTTTCGAAGCATCGAACAATGTGCAAAATTGCGTCCGTACTTCTTATATGCCCTAGAAATTGATTGCCTAGCCCTTCTCCTCGGCTTGCTCCTTTAACTAATCCTGCAATGTCAATCACCTCCAATTGGGTCGGAATAATCTTTGCGCTTTTCGCTATCTTCGCAAGAATAAATAATCGTGGATCTGGCACTCCGATTTTCCCAACGTTTGGTTCTATAGTGCAAAAGGGATAATTGGTAGCTTCGGCCGCCGCAGTCTGAGTTAACGCGTTAAACAAAGTCGATTTTCCAACGTTTGGAAGGCCAACTATCCCACAATTAAATCCCATTTTTATCTCCATTGTTGTCTTAAAACTGAAATAGACTATGAATTTAGTTTATATCACGCAACTCTCGTATCATAAAGTACCTGATCCACCGTTGTTAATTAATTAGTAGTATATTTTTGTGATAATTCATTTATGAGTAGATTTTTATTCCATATCCTGTGTTTATTGACCCTGGAAGTAATTTTTAGTGACTTTTCAGGATGGATTTTTGCCGATTCCTTGGATAATGAGGAAGATAACGACGATTCAGACGATCAAGAGGATGCTGAGCAAAATAATAAAGGCCGTAAAAAATCGCGGCAAAATACAAAAGGAGAAGAAAAGGACGAAGAAGAAAGAGTTCGTACCATAGTGGATAGTCTTCTAAAAATAAACAAACACGTTGACGTTAATAATAAAAAGAGTGAATCCAAAGAGAATCGCGAGAAAAGAAAATCGCAAGAAGATGAATCAGACAAATCCGATGAGAAAAGAATAAAAACGGAAAAACTCAGAGATGGGAAAAAAGGAAAGAAAAGCGGTGGCAAGAGAGAATCGTGGAAAAAACAACGCAATCGTCGTCATTCAGGTTCTTACGGGTCATCATACTCTCCCAATAGAATATATACTGTCAAAAAAAACGTACATATACCAAGCAATGCTACCAACAGCTATTTAGATAGAATACGCGTTCATAAGAGAAATTATAAAATCAAAGGCAGATATCAACATCACTCAGAAAGTAAACCGATAGAATATAAAGTAAAATCCTATGGAGGAGCAACTCCTTCAACCGCAACTCTTGTGCCAGTAGATACTGAAAAAAAGACGGTTAAATCTTCAAAATATTTCAATAAATGCACATCCTCAAGCGGCTGTAGTTGAAAACAGCTCTGTTATGTGAAATTAATCGCTGGAATAATCTTCTTTTTCGTTTTCTCCATATTTTTGTAAATAGAAGCTTCTATAGGTAGAATACACGTCCACTGAATTTTGAATGGTCGAATCTATAGTCGTATTTTCTGCACGATCACTTATGGTAGTAAGAACAAATCTAGCACACATATATGGGAATCCTATAAAATATCCAACAGGATCCACAAACCAGGAGATTGGCTCAGCTACAGTATCTCTAGTAGAAGAAGCCCCTAAAACTGGCAAAACCAAATAATCTCCAGTTGGAATTTCAAGTTTTTTTAAAGTGTCTTTATGAGAGGTACCCGCTTTCGGAAAACCAAGGTAGCATCCAACATCGAAGAATCCCAATATTCCAAGAGTGGAATTTATTGCAAATCTAAAAAAAGAATTGACTGCATGCTCTCCATCCATTGTTATTAGATAATTTATAAAATAAAACGGTTCACTCAAGTTAAAAAGAAAATTAGATACAGACTCTCGCATAACATCCGGAACTATATCTTTATAAGCGGAAGAAACCGGTTTCAGAACATTCTTATCTAGTGCTAAATTTAATTCTAGCATTTCTTTATTGAATTCTTTATGCGGATCGGGATTATCTAAGGTAGCAGAACAACCAGCTAATACTAAGAACAAAATATGATTCTTGTAGTCTAATCTCGCCAATTCTTCTACCATTTTATTCTTTAAATTATAGCATTTCCCTTTCAACGTAGAAAGCAGACAAAAAAACCTACAACTACTCTAATGTAGCCAATATCTCCGAATTAGATGCAACACAAAATCTACAAAATCACAAATAAGTCTCTATCTTTTTCTAGCGCTCATACCGAAACGTGTTCTTCGAACTGATATTGTGCTCCAAAAAAACTCAAGTTTCTTGAGTTGAGCAACTAGATCGCCTAAATTGTTTATTCCGCTGTTAGTAAGCGCTGTAATATGCTTATCAAGTGCAGCGTCTATTTTTTTACAAAGGGATACTCCTTTGGACGATAGTTTTATTATATATGATCTCTTATCATGTTTAGATGTAACTTGATCTATATAACCGTTCTGGATCATTTTCTTTAGATTATACGAAACATTTGAACCTAAATAGCATCCTCGTGTCGTTAGTTCTCCTATGGAAATCTGCTCGTCTCCCAGATTATACAAAACCAATGCCTGTACATTGTTTATATCTTCAACTTTTAAACTATCGAGCTCGCATTTTATTACTTCTAAAAATAACCGATGCAATCTTTCAATTAAAGAAACCGATTCTAAATAATTTTCTTTCATGTTTAAACCTTTGCTCTATTGATTATAATAATAACTTCTATATGTAAAAATTTAATTAACTCCACTAATAATTCTATACTACTTAAAGTTGGTAAATCAAACATTAAATTTAAGAAAACCTCTCTCTCCAAATTGAAGCGAATGCAATCGCCGCGGTCTCGCTTTTTAAGGTGCTTTTTCCGAATTTAAAACCTACGACATTCCTATATTTCTTAAACAAATTGTATTCATCATTGGAAAAGCCACCTTCTGGTCCAATTAAAAAGATGCACTTTTCTTGCAAAGCGTCTGCTAGTTTCATTTCGGCAAATTTCCAATCTCCGACTAATATGTTAAAATGGTAATCATATTTGCATAAGAAATCAATTATCTTCATAGTATTATGTAGCTTTGGAATATTCAATCTTTTCGATTGTTCGCAGGCTTCTATTATTATCCGTTTATATCTTTTCACATTGATTCCTTTATATTGCGTATATTGAGAAATAATCGGAATTACTTCTTGAACGCCTAACTCGGTGATTTTTTCCAACAAAAACTCAAATTTTTTGGGCTTTATTAACGAACACGCGATTATCGGACCTTTCTCAGTAGAAGGAGCAACGAGAAGAGAGACACATTCCACTAAGTTTTCTTTGATATTTCTGATTATACAATCCCACTCGCCAAATTGTTGATTAAAAACCCGTACATGACTTTCACGAGACAACTGCAACACCGTAACTGCGTGATACATCTGATCTTTCCGAATGGAAATAATATATCCCTCCTTAAGAACGGCTTCACAATGGAATCTCGGAATATGCTTCATTTTGTTATATAAGCAGCGCACCCGTTATTCTTTAAATTTGAAATTATTTTGGCGGCTTCTTCCTTACTCTCAAATGGTCCGACTTGTACTCTATACTTTATTCCTTTTTTTTCTCCAAGATCGACTCTCTGTATCTTTTTCCCAAATTCACTAAGATACTTATTTTTTAGAGAAATACGATTGTACTCCATTTCCGCAGAAGATTTGCTGTGAACCGAGGCAATTTGTACCATAAGCCCGCTACTTGGTACTTTTTTCTCTTTATTTTTAGTCTCGGGAAGCAAAGACTTTTGCTGTTGTTTCGTATTTCTTTTATTTTCTTGCTCTCTTATTCTGTTTATAGGAGGAGCATCTTCCACAACGGTTAAATTACCAGTCTTTATTGCTTTATCTTTTTTTACGTAGTTTATTTTATATTCTTTTTCCGGAGCTAAATCGTCAAATGCTTGAATTATATTCTTCTTTTCTTCCTCTGATAATGATTCTCCCTTCTCAATTTCAGGAATCGAAATAATTTCTTCCGAAGAAGCAACTACTTTCTCTTCAATTTTTCGTTTATCGCCGGAAATATTGTCATAAACAATCTTATCTTGATGTTTTACTTCATCAACATTTGTAGGCTTTTCTTTAAAAGGAGTATTATCTGCACGGATGACCGGCAATTCTTCTAAATCTAACGGCTTAGTATTAGAATACATAATATATGCAACAACACAGAAAGCAGTGATAGATGCGCCAACACCAACTAGAAAGAATTTTCTATCATTCTTTAAAAAAGATAACCGATTCCGTTCCGGCTCCAGGGTTGGAGAAGCTTCCTCTTGTAACCCGCAATCATCTTCATCATCTAAAAAGGGACACATTATTTTAATTCCTCAGTTGGGGTAATTCCAATTATATCAAAAGCAGATTCTACTATATTCTGCATAGCCTCTAACATAGTAATTTTTGCAATAGTTTTAGGAAGGTCATTTGGAATAACAAAACGCAAAAGACAATTCTCTTTCCCCTGATTCCACAGAGAGTGGAAAACAGAAGAAAGTTCTATAAGAAAAGTCGCAATTCTATGCGGCTCTCGTTTTCGTGCCGCTATTATTATCTGACGAGGCCAATCCGCCATTATTTTTACCAGTTTCATATCTTCATCATCTAGTAAGTTCCAGTTGACCTCTTCTGTTTTTTCAGAAACTTTCGGAAAAGTCTTGTGGAACAATTTGATTACGGAATGTGTTCTAGCATATGCATATTGCACATAAAAAACAGGATTATCTTTACTCTGATCAACCACCTTTTGAAAGTCGAAGTCCAACTGAACATCATCTCTACGTGTTAGCATCATAAATCTAACTACGTCTTTTCCTACTTTATCTACTATATCTCGCGCCGTAACAAATGTTCCGGCTCTTTTAGACATTTTTGCTTCTTTTCCACCTTCTAGAAGTTTCACAAGCTGTATCAATCGTACTTCTAACTCTAATTTTCCATCGGATATTGCTAAAACTGCAGCCTGCATACGTTTTACATATCCGCCATGATCTGCTCCCCAAAAATCGATCATTTCAAGAAAGTTTCTTTTTATCTTATCAAGATGATAGGCTATATCGGAAGCGAAATACGTCCACGAACCATCTGATTTTTGCACCGGACGATCTATATCATCACCGAAATCTGTTGATTTAAATAATAATTGTTCTCTTTCTTCCCAATCATCATTATCTTTTCCTTTGGGACGTGGAAGTTTTCCTACATAAATTAATCCTTTTTCCTTTAGGAGATTAATTGCATACTCTACAGAGCCGCTTCTTACTAAATTAGCTTCCGATATAAAAACATCATGATTAACGCCAAGAAGAGACAGATCCTCTCTAATCTCCGTCATTATATTTGAAATAGCGAAATCTTTGAAAAATGTAAGCCATTTTGTGTCTGATTGATGTACAAATTTATCGCCATGAATTTTAATGATTTTTCGCGCAATCTCCACAAGATACTCTCCTGGATATCCGTCTGTTGGAAAATCTTCTTTGGAAAGACCAAGTTGCTCCAGATACCTGCTATACAATGATCTGGCTAGAACTTCGATTTGTCTGCCAGCGTCGTTGATATAAAATTCCTTGACTACATTGTATCCTACGAATGTTAAAAGTTTAGCCAATACATCTCCTGAAACAGCTCCCCTCATATGTCCTGCATGGATTGGCCCCGTTGGATTTGCAGAAACATACTCTATACTAACTAGCTTGCCCTGTCCCAAATTAATTTGTCCATATTTTTTTTGAAGCATCATCGGAATATGCTCAATAAATATCTTTTTTGGAACAAACCAATTAATAAAGCCAGGCGCTTTTACTTCTAACTTTTGAAACTCAGCACGGTCTTGAAGTTTTTTTATAATTTCCTGAGCTAACATCATCGGACTAACCCCCACCTTTTTTGCCAAAATCATGGCGATATTGGTTGAGAAATCACCGAAATATTCCTCTTTAGGCGGCTCTACTAAGACTAACTCTCTATACTTTTTTTCTATGCAATCTTCTATAATTTTTTTATAAAACAAAAACATTATTCTATCCAAAAAAACGCGAGATATTAGCATTAATCTGCCTTTCAAACAACATTCGTTTTCCGATGACTATCTGATAAAATAACTTACTTGAGGATTAAGTAAAAATGTACTTAGAATGGTATAATCTCAACAAAATTGACGTGGAAGACAGCATTGGTATAGATGAAGTCGGTAGAGGGCCGCTTGCGGGGCCTGTTCTTTCTGCAGCAGTTTGGATAAGTCGCCAGCTAGTTAACACAATTGAAGAAAATAGTTCCTTGTTTCAAATAAAGGACTCAAAGAAACTATCTCATCAGCAGCGTTGTACAATTCTTGAGTGGATTGGCCGACAATCAACAGATCTGATTTGCTATTCTGTTGGGTCAGCATCTGTCGAGGAGATAGACGAAATGAATATCTTACAAGCTACGTTGCTCTCAATGAAAAGAGCGTACGACTCTATACAAATCAAGCGAAATACAGTGCTGATAGACGGAAATGTTTCTCCAAATTTTCCTCCTTATATTAAGGCTAGAACTATAATAAAAGGAGACGATAAAGTATTGTCAATATCTCTTGCTTCGATTATTGCGAAAGAACATCGCGATGAAATTATGCGTAATCTTGCTAAAGGCTTCCCAGAATATAAATGGGAAACGAATGTTGGCTATGGAACGAAGTTCCATTTTGCTGCTATTCGTAATTTTGGCCTTACGGAACATCACAGAAAATCCTTCGTGCATCTGTAATTTAATACTTCTGTTTTTTTCAAAAACATTTGATCATTTTTATGTAAAAAATTGTTATTTAATTCATCTTCTTGTACTATTGTAACTAATACATAGTAGGTTGGCGAGGAAGAATGCTGGATAAGAATTTTGATTTTGAGTCTTTCGAAAAGAATTTTTCTTTCGAAATAGAGGCATCTCTGCGCAACTCTAAAGCGGAGCCTTTTATGGTTTTGCTGCCTCCACCCAATGTTACTGGATCATTACATATGGGGCATGCTCTTTGCTATACTCTTCAGGATGTTGTAGCTAGATATAAAAGACTTAAAGGATATGATGTCCTATTTCAGCCTGGCATTGATCACGCAGGGATTGTTACTCAATTATTAGTGGAGAAGTTACTTCACGAAAAGGGAATAGAAAAAAAATCACTAAGTCGTGACACTCTTCTAAAAGAAATATGGTTTTGGAAAGAAAATTCTGGCGGAAATATACTAAATCAAATGAAAACACTTGGAATCTCATGTGATTTTTCTAGGCAGAGATTTACTCTCGATGAAAATAGCAAAAAGGCAATAACTAAGGTGTTTATAAAATTGTTCGAAGATGGCTTGATATATCGTGGAGAGAGAATGGTTAATTGGGACCCTTTAATCGGTTCCGCAATATCCGATTTGGAAGTCTCCGAGCGAGAAGTTGATGGTCGTTTATGTTATATAAAATATAATATTGTTGATTCTTCCGAATGTATAACTGTTGCGACCACAAGGCCTGAGACTTTGTTTGGTGATGTTGCCGTAGCTGTTAATCCGAAAGATGAAAAATACGCTCATTGGATTGGAAAAAGCGTTATCATTCCTTTTACGAATCGCAAAATTCCTGTTATTGCCGATGATTACGCCGATCCGACTAAAGGAAGCGGAGCAGTTAAAATCACTCCAGCTCACGATTTCAATGACTATATAGTCGGGACAAAACATAAATTACCAATCATTGAAATTATGGATGCCAACGGAGAATTGAATGAAAATGTTCCAGAGCTTTTTCAAAAAACCAACCGTTTCGATGCACGTGATAAAATAATAGGTTTACTGGAAAAGAATGGGCTTTTAGAGAAAGTTGATATTATAAAACAAACAATACCTTTTGGAGATCGTTCTGGTGTACCTCTAGAACCAAGAATTACAAGTCAATGGTTTGTGGACGCGGAAAAATTAGCTTCTGCAGCTATTCAAGCGGTAAAAAGCGGTAAAATTAAGTTTATTCCAAAGCATTGGGAAAATTTGTATTTCGAATGGCTGGATAATATAAAACCATGGTGTATTTCTCGCCAAATCTGGTGGGGACATCGTATTCCCGCTTGGTATGGTCCGGATGGACAGGTGTTCGTTGCAGAAAATGCGGATATCGCAATGCAAAAAGCCATCAAGTTTTATGGAAAGAATGTGATAAAATTAACGCAAGACGAGGATGTATTGGACACTTGGTTTTCTTCTGGTATGTGGCCCCTCATTACCTTAGGTTGGCCTAACGATACGGAAGAACTTCACAGATTTTATTCAAAAATGATAGTGGTTACAGGATTTGATATAATATTTTTCTGGATAGCTCGCATGGTAATGATGTGCACATATGCTACTAAAGAAATTCCATTCCCTGAAGTATATATCCATAGCCTTGTTCGTGACGAAAAGGGACAAAAAATGTCCAAGTCCAAAGGAAATGTTATTGATCCAATAAGTTTATGCAAAAAATATGGAGCGGATGCTTTAAGGTATACGTTGACATCGCTAGCTTCTCCTGGACGAGATATAAGAATGAGCGATAAATCTATTGAAATTGGGAGAAACTTTTTGACAAAACTTTGGAATGTCGTTAGATTTGCGCAGATCAATGGTTGTGTTCATAATAAAGACTTTCAATGTAACAAAATCTCAAACCCGATTTGTTTATGGATCATTTATCAGACAAAAAAAATGGTTGAAAATGTAGAAGCTTCCATAGAAAACTATCGATTTGATGAGGTAGTTGGGTGTATTTACCGTTGCATTAAAGATTATTTCTGCGATTGGTATATGGAATTTATAAAGCCGATTTTACAGAAGTCCGCTATTACAGATAAAGAAATAGAGGGTTACAGCCTGTCTCAAACGCTACTGAAAAAAGATATTCGTGATACTACTGCATGGGCTATCCAGCAATTTATGAGGGTTCTCTATCCTATAACTCCTTTTATCGCTAAAAAGCTTAGTGGAGAGATGGGAGTATTGGAAATGTCATGGCCGGATCTTAAAAAGATGGAAATTGACTATAAAAATGCAATAGAAGAAATCGAGTTTTTAAAGGAAATAATTTCTTCCGTAAGATCAATGAAGCAGTGCATTAATATTGCTCCGAAAGAAAATTTAAAAGCTCGAATAGAAACTTCTGATTCTAATTTTGAGGCATTCATAGCTAATTATAGTGATATCTTACATGAGATGGCTGGAATTTCGATAGGCAGTGTTACAGGACAAACGGTTCCGATAGTATTGGGTAAGACGATTATACACATTGAATTCTCTGGTAAGATTAATGTAGCAGAGGAAAAGGAAAGACTTCGACGCGAAATTTTGAAACTTGAGAAAGTTAAAGTAGAGGCCACCGCGCGGTTATCGAACGAGGACTTTATTAGCAAGGCTGCAGAGGAGGTTGTTTCCGATCATAAAAATAGAGTTAATTTTGTAGAAAGTAAGATTCAGCAAATCAATTACATAATCCAAAATTTGGAAGTAGTTTAATTTTTCGTGTATGTATAGATATAAAATTATCGTTGAATATGACGGCTCTCCTTTTGCTGGATGGCAAAGACAAAACGGATTGGACACAATTCAACAACGACTTGAAGAAACTTTACTTTCTTTATCAAAAAAGCCTGTAATTCTATACGGGGCAGGACGCACAGATGCTGGAGTCCATGCTTTGAGGCAAACCGCACATTTTGATATGGAACGCGATATAGATTGCTTCCGCGTATTAGAATGTATGAATGCTCATCTTCTAAATATTCCGATCGGAGTTCTATCAGTTGAAAAAGTCACAGAAGATTTTGATGCGAGATTTAGTGCGATAGAAAGAACTTATATCTATAAAATCCTAAATCGTAGGACTAAACCGTGTATTGATGCTCAAAAAGTCTGGCATGTTATTCAGAAGCTTGATGAGGGAAAAATGAATACTGCAGCGCAATGTTTGGTTGGGAAACATGATTTTTCCTCTTTTAGAGCGGCTGGATGCCAATCAAAATCTCCTATAAAAACCGCAAATAACATAGCTGTTGAGCGAAAAGGAGATATTATCTTTCTAGAGATATCCGCCAAATCTTTTTTATATCATCAGGTAAGGAATATTGTAGGGTCACTTGTTCTTGTGGGCATTGAAAAATGGAGTAGAGAGAATTTCGAAGATCTTTTGATACAAAAAGATAGAAAAAAAGCTGGCATAACAGCCCCCGCCTGTGGATTATATTTATCCAATGTAATTTATCCCTAATGTTGCAGATTAAGCGATGAGGAGAATTACAATCGTTAATATGCCTTAGCGACAAGTGTGAATACTAATTCCGAATATTTTACATACTCCATACGATATACTATAATTCACTTTTATATACTGCGAAAGCGGTTGCTATGAGTGTTAGAAGGAACCTATTGAGAGTGGGTATGCTGTTGTATGAAAAAGAATAAGTCTTTACTAGATGATCGGATTGATTTTTCATCAGCTATTTGTCGGTATATTAAGCTGCTCCCCGTAATATTCTCACTTGTTCCTAAAAGGAAGTATGAGGTAAAAAATGTCAAAGAATATGCTGATAGACTCAGCTCATTTGGAAGAAATTAGGGTTGCAGTAGTTGATGGAGATAAGTTAGATAAATTTGTCCTTGAGACTTCTTCAAAAGCGCAAACAAAAGGAAATATTTACTTAGCTAAAATCATTAGAGTAGAGCCGTCTTTACAAGCAGCTTTCCTAGACTATGGAAATGAAAAACATGGTTTTTTAAGCTTTAGTGAAATACATCACGATTATTTCCAGATTCCAGTAAACGATCGTCAAGATTTAGAAGAACACATTCAAAATGCTACTGCTGCTTTAACCGGGGAAACTGGGGAATTAGAAGGGGAAATTGATCCGAGAGAAATTTCTAGAATTAGATATCAGTTTTATCAACGATACAAAATCCAAGAGGTTATCAAAAAAAGACAAATAATGCTCGTTCAAGTTATGAAAGAGGAAAGAGGAAATAAAGGAGCGGCTCTGACTACTTATATTTCTTTGGCTGGACGATATTGCGTATTGATGCCTAATACATCAAAAGGAAGTGGAATTTCCAGAAAAATAGGGAATCAGGCTGATCGAATGAAATTAAAAAAAATTATTGCAGACCTTCGTATCGAAAATGGCAGTACGGTTATTCGCACTGCAGGTATTGGACATACTAAAGCGGAAATTATAAAAGATTTTAATTATCTAAAAACACTATGGAACGAAATAAGAGAAACAACTCTGAAATCTACAGCCCCGTGTTTAATTCACGAAGAGGCAGGAATAATAAAACGCGCTATTCGTGACTTGTATTCTAGAGATATAGAATCGATTTTTATTGAAGGAGATGAGGGATATAGAATTGCAAAAAATTTCGTAAAGAAACTAATGCCGAATCATGCGAAGAAAGTAAAGTTATATGAAGATAAAAAGCTTCCTCTTTTTAGTAAATTCAAGGTTAATGACCAGATAAATCAGATCTATTCAACAAAGGTTGATCTACCTTCTGGAGGATATTTAATAATTAATACAACAGAAGCTCTTGTTTCCATAGATGTAAATTCGGGAAAAGCAACGAGAGAGAGAAACATTGCTGAAACAGCTTTAAAAACTAACCTTGAAGCAGCAGTGGAAATCGCTCGCCAGTGTCGTCTTAGAGATATCGCTGGGTTAATAGTAGTCGATTTTATCGATATGGAAGAGAAAAAAAATAACACTCAAGTGGAAAGAGCATTAAGAGATGCCTTGCGAGATGATAAAGCCAAGATTCAAATTGGAACAATTAGTAGTTTTGGACTATTAGAGCTTTCAAGACAGAGACTGAGATCCAGTATCACCGATATCAATATGGCTTCTTGTCCTCATTGTGGAGGAAGCGGACTTGTTTGGTCCGATGAATCGATAGCTCTTCAAGTTTTGAGGAAAATAGAGGAAACAGCCGCTGTGATAGAAGAGGAAGTTGTAGTTACTCTATCGGCAGAAACTGCATTGTATTTAATGAACCAGAAACGCTCTTTTATTTCTGAGGTAGAAAAAAAGTCAAAATCGAAAATAGTTTTTAAAATAGATCGTCTAGCATCGGTATCAGATTTCAAAATAGAGTCTTCAGTCTATAATATCAGCGAGGAAGAACGAAAAAGGAAAGCAAAAGAAACTACGCATCTTTTGAAAAATAAAGATACCTCTCCTGAAAATGTATCTAATTCTGAGCAGGGTGGTAGTATTACTGAAGAATTGCCAGATAATAGTTTAAAAGTTTTTTCGGTCCCTTCCAAAAAGAAAAAAAAAACAAAATACAGGGAAAGGAAATACCAGCAGGAAAAGTAGAGGATTTTCATGGTTTTATCACAAAGGTAACGAAAGCTTCGAAAGATGTTATTCTCAATGTACCGCAGAGTGATAATTTACTAAGTCCTAAGCCGGAAACAACTCTCAGAAGTTCTGGAACCAAGAAAGAAAGGAAAAAAGGCGGATGGTGGAAAAAATTACTGAAAAAGGTCGACGTATTTGAGGAGTAAATGGAGAAAGTCCTAGTTAGATTTGCGCCGTCTCCTACGGGGCTATTGCACGTTGGAAATGTGCGTATAGCTCTTTTCAATTATCTTTATACAAAAAAGAATGATGGGAAATTCATTCTAAGAATAGATGATACAGATCGAGAAAGATCTACGCAAGCTTTTGAAGATTTTATCTTCGAAGATTTAAAATGGCTTGGTATACAATGGGACGAAGTCTATAGACAGTCGGATAACATTGAGAAGTATCAAAAAGCGATAGATTATCTAAAAGAAATTGGACGCGTATATCCTTGTTATGAAAAGAAAGAAGAACTTTCTTTAAAAAGAAAAATACAAATTTCTACCGGAAAAGCACCTGTATATGATCGAGCAGCTCTTAAAATGTCCGGGGAGAAAAGAAAAGAACTCAAAAATGCAGGAATAAACCCTTATTGGCGGTTTAAGCTAAATGATTCTGAAATAGCTCAATGGAATGATTTAGTTCATGGAGAAGTATCGATACCTCTCAACAGCGTTAGCGACCCCATTCTAGTAAAACCAGACGGATCGTTTGTCTACGCATTTGCATCGGTTGTAGATGATATAAACATGGGAATAACCCATATTATTCGTGGAGACGATCATATCACCAATACTGCAGTACAGATAGACATTTTCAAAGCGCTGTCTGGAAAAATTCCGGATTTTGCTCATATTCCTTTATTGTCCTCGTTAGATGGACAAGATGTTTCCAAAAGATCTGGCTCTTCATTAAGCGTTGGAAACATGAGAAACGAAGGAATTGAAGCAAGAGCCATTGTCTGCATCTTGGCGACGCTAGGAACTTCGGATAACGTTTGTGCCAGCGACAATTACGATTCGCTTATAAATAAGTTTTCTTTCGGGAAAATAAGTCTTTCACCTCCTAAATTTAATTTGGAAGAGGCTAAAGCTTTAGCGAAGAAAATCCTAGGGACAAAAACTTTCAGCGAAGTAAAAAGCAGCCTAGAAAAAATGAATTTAGAAAATATTTCAGAGAAGTTTTGGTATACAATACGAGAAAATCTATCATCCTTACAAGACGCGGTTCTCTGGGACAAAGTTTTATCTGATAAAAACATCGCAGTAAAGGAAGATAAGGTATTCGTTGATCAAATGCTAAAAAGTTTACAATATCCTTTTAATTTCGATCAATGGATTAGTGATTTAAAACAGATTTCCAATAGAAAAGGAAAAGACTTATTTCATCCTATTCGATTAGTTTTAACTGGTATTGATCATGGTCCGGAATTAAAAAAAATAACTGAACTAATGGGATATGAACGGGTAAAAAAAAGAATAGAGAGTAACCTAACGACTGAATAATGAAAAAATTGCAAATACATAATTCTCTTTCGGGAAAGATAAAAGATTTCATTCCATTGGACGATAAAAACATTCGAATTTATGCTTGCGGACCAACGGTCTATTCAAGTCCTCATATAGGAAATGCAAGACCTCTCGTGATATTCGATGTTCTTTTCCGTTTACTAAAAACAATGTATCCGACTGTCATTTATGTTAGGAACATCACTGATGTTGACGATAAAATTAATGCTGGAGCGAAAGAAAAAAATATCTCGATAAAAGAACTGACTGACGAAGTAATAAAGGAATTCCATCAAAATATAGAATTAATTAATGTTCTTCCGGTTACGCATGAGCCTAGGGCTACGGCTCATATCAAAGAAATGCTTGAAATAATAAGTACGTTAGTTGCTAGAGAATTCGCTTATGTGGCTGATAATCATGTTTTATTCCGCGTACGAAAAATGTCGAATTACGGAATGTTATCCAAAAGAAATTTAGACGATATGATTGCCGGAAGTCGCATTGAAATCGCTCCTTATAAAGAAGATCCTTTGGATTTTGTATTATGGAAACCCGCAGAAATTGGAAGTCCGTCTTGGGATAGTCCGTTTGGTAAGGGACGTCCAGGGTGGCATATAGAATGTTCCGCGATGAGCAAAAAATATCTTGGGAATAAGTTTGATATTCATGCCGGTGGACAAGATTTGATTTTCCCCCATCATGAGAATGAAATCGCCCAAAATTTCGGTATTTGTGATTGTGTTCCTGCAAATTACTGGATGCACAATGGAATGCTGTTAGTAAATGGCCAGAAAATGTCTAAATCCTTGGGGAATATCATATCCTTAAAAGATATACTGCAGAGATACGACGGAGAAATCATTCGTTACGTATTATTATCTTCCCATTATCAGAAAACGCTGAATTGGACAGATGAAGCTGTATCTCAAGCAAAGCGAGCACTGAATAGATTATACGGAGCCTTAGAATTATCCACCGAATCCACAGTAGATGAAAACGATGATTCAAATATTTCCGAGGCTTTACTCGGAAACTTAAACACACCATTAGCATTACGTCGTCTACATGAAATTGCCGATCAAATTTATAAATCTTCCGATCAAACTAAAATCAATGTGCTTAGCGAGCGCTTAAAAAATAGCGCAAATTTACTTGGCCTTCTGAATAAAGAGAGTAAAAGTTGGTTCAAACAACATGATCAAAGAATCTCCAGCGAAAAAATAGAGCAATTACTAGCAAAGCGCCAAAAAGCCAAGGCGGATAAAAACTTTGCGCTTGCAGATAAAATCCGCAAAGAACTATTAAGCGATAATATCCTCGTTGAGGATACCAAAAATGGATCGACCTGGAAGATTTTACGATGAAAGTTTTTATCGCTTCAGATCATGCAGGATTTTTATTGAAAGAGTATCTAAAACCTCAAGTGGATATGGTAGACCTCGGAACCGACGGTCCAATATCGTGCGATTATCCGGTGTTCGCAAAAAAATTAATTTCACATGTAGCTGAAGATGAAAAGAATCGAGGAGTATTAATTTGTTCGACTGGAATTGGCATGTCGATTGCTGCTAATAGAAACAGAAAAATTCGTGCCGCTTTGTGCTGCAATGAAAAAATGGCCGAAATGTCCAGATGCCACAATGATGCAAATGTAATAATTTTCGGAGCTTCCATAATCGAGGACATAAATGCACTGGAATGTCTTCGGATATTTTTAAAAACGGAGTTTGAAAAAGGACGGCATTCCAGAAGACTTGCCTTAATTTAGGGTATTCCGCCTAACATAAATTCTCTAAGGAACGTTAATTTTCATTTCGCCATTGTTAATTACTACCTGCGCATTATAGATCAGTGGCATATTTTTATCTCCATGTCCAAATTGATCTGTAATATAAACGGGAACATTTAAAAATTCAGAAAACTTTTTGAAAAGTTCATAGAATCTAGGGTCTTCTCCAAAATATCCGAAAATCAAAGCTTTTATTCTAGATAATTTTCCTGCGTCTATCAGATGATATAGAGTTCTGCAGATTCTTTCTGGACTTTCATTAACATCTTCTAAAAAGAGGATTTTCCCTACAGTCTCTATTTCCCAGCAAGTTTTTAGGCTACGCTGTATGATAGTAAGATTTCCTCCAGTTAATTTTCCACTGATACTTACGGAAGTCGCTTTTTGGTTTAACGGATAAAGTCCACTAATTTTGTAGGAGTTTATTTTTGTTTCTAGAATATCAAGTAGAGTATCGAATTTTTCTTTAGTGAATTTCCTTCTATCAAGATAGCTAAGCGTAGGTCCATGGATAACCATGCAACAAGGAAAATTTTGCGAAATAAATATGTTGAAAGCGGTAATATCGCTAAATCCAATGAAAATTTTTCTTAACTTTTGCCTATTACAAATATGTTTTTTCAGAGAACTAATCAGTTCTGAAGTTCCATATCCCCCTCTTAAACTCCAGATAATCTTCTTTTCAGAATTAATAGCTTTTAACAGGTCGTATAGTTTATTGTTTTTTTTGTTAGGAATTATTAAGCCCAGGTTTTTCAATCGCTGAGCAGTTTCAGTATTCAAATCTGCTCCCGGAGTAACAGTAATTACATTTAACCTGGAAATTCTCTCGTATATTTCTTTAATTTCGGCATTTTCCAGGACTTGCATACTATCAGTACGACGCTCAACACATCCGCAGCATAGACAACACAGCAGTAATACATAAACTTTTTTTAACATAAACAATTGTAACATACCAATGCGGAGAATTGTTAGTTCTAAGAAATGTTTTTATATGCCTTGGATGATTGAGGTTTACTGGTAAAAAGTGTAATGTATACACCAGAATTAACAGTTGGAGCAAAAATGGCTACTCCCATTATGCCGCAAGGAACGGCAGTTTGGCTTATAGAAAATACTTCTCTTACCTTTGAACAAATAGCCCAATTTTGTGGATTGCATACACTTGAAGTGCAGGCCATTGCAGATGAGCAGATTTCCCAGGGAATAATTGGTGTAGATCCGCTTAAACTTGGTCAATTAACGAAAGAAGAAATAGAAAGATGCACTAAAGATCCAACGGCAACGTTGAACTTATCTCCTCCTCAATTTCAGGAAAAGAAAAAAACGAGGAAAAAGTATATACCTCTCTTGAAAAGACACGATCGTCCGGATGCTATAGCATGGATTGTGAAGTTTCATCCAGATATACCTGATAGCGATATTTGTTCTTTGCTGTCTACTACTAAGAGCATGGTACTTTCGATACGCGACAAGACCTATGCAAGAATAAATGAATTAAAACCTCGCGATCCTGTATTGCTTGGATTTTGCAGTCAAATGGAACTAGATGCTGCTATTGCGAAAATAAAGAAAGAAGAGCAGTAAATGTCTTTAGTGGAAGCCGACGTTTTCCTTAATAAAATATGTGATTTATCTACAATCGAAAAGATTTCTCTCGAAGCTTTTTCAAAAGAAAATTCTGGAGAATTATTTGTGGAATACAGGGCAGAAGAATCAATAAAAATAGAAAATGGTATTGTACAAAGTCCCATTTTGAATGTTAGTAGAGGATTTGGATTGCGCACTTTTGAAGAAGAAATATCAAGATATTCCTATTCGTCTTCTCTTGATGAAAAAGCCGTTCGGAAAGCACTAGAAACCGTAAAAAAAGGAAAAGACGGTTGTGAAGTAAAAATTGCAGAAAATCATAATAATCTTTACGATCAAAGCCTTTTTATTGATTCGATTTCTCTAGAGAATAAAATAAAATTTCTGAAGGAAATTGATTCGTATGCACGCGGCAAATCCGAACATATTAAGCAGGTTATTGCAAGTATAAACAGTGTCTGGCAGATTGTATCCATATTGAGAGACGATGGAGAAAAAAGATATGATGTACGACCTTTGGTTCGTTTATCCCTCTTCATAGTAATTGAAAAAAACGGTGTTTTTGAAAATGGAATGTATGCAGGTGGAGGTCGCTTTGGATATGACTCGATATTCAGTGAATCCACAAAAATCGACTATGTGAATGAAGCTCTAAGACAAGCCGAGTTAAAAGCGGAAGCGATAAAAGCTCCAGCAGGCGAGATGCCAGTTGTTCTTGGTAACGGATGGACCGGAATTTTATTACATGAAGCGATCGGACATGGCTTAGAAGGCGATGCAATTCGTAGAAAAACGTCCTCTTTCCATAGTCTGCTTGGAGAAATGATCGCGGCTCCCAATGTCACGGTTATAGATGATGGAACTATTCCCAATCGTCGAGGTTCTCTAAATATAGATGATGAAGGAAATGATACTCAGCGTAATGTTTTAATCGAAAAAGGTAAATTGGTTGGATTAATGCAGGATAGAATGAACGCTCAGTTAATGTCTTCTTCCGTGACTGGTAATGGACGTAGAGAGAGCTATGAACACACCCCCATCCCAAGAATGACTAATACTTTTATGTTAGCCGGTGATTATTCAAGAGAAGAAATTATATCCACTGTCAAGAAAGGAGTTTTTGCGAAATCATTTTCTGATGGGCAGGTTGACGTTGCTTCCGGAAAGTTTGTTTTTTCTGCTTCTGAGGCATATTTGATAGAAAACGGTAAAATTACTTTTCCAATAAAAGGCGCAATGTTAATAGGAGACGGTCCAAGTATTTTGAAAAAAATATCAATGGTAGGAAATGATTTTTCATTAGACAATGGTATAGGAACCTGCGGAAAGGATGGACAACAAGTTCCTGTGGGAGTAGGAGAGCCAAGCGTTTTAATAGATAAAATCACAGTTGGTGGAGCGGATTTATAGAGGGAATTATGATTCTGTGTGATAGATTAATAAGAAAAACGGTTCAAGAAAATAACATGATAGATCCGTTTGTAGAGAAATTATGCCAGAAATCCATAATATCCTATGGCCTGTCTTCATACGGATACGATGCGCGCGTTGCCGATGAATTTAAGATTTTCACTAACGTTGATAACGCCATTGTTGATCCGAAGAATTTTTCAGAATTTGGAGTTGTTGATAAAAAAACTGATTGCTGCATTATTCCACCTAATAGTTTCACTCTGGCAAGAACAATCGAATATTTCCGAATACCAAAGGATATATTTGTTCTCTGCGTTGGAAAGTCCACCTATGCGCGCTGTGGAATTATAGTAAACGTAACTCCGTTAGAACCCGAATGGGAAGGGCATGTAACTCTAGAATTTTCAAATACAACTCAATTACCAGCGAAGATTTATGCTAATGAGGGCGCTTGTCAATTTCTTTTCTTCCAAGTAAGCGAGATTTGCGAAATTTCGTATAAAGATCGCGGAGGAAAATATATGGGACAGCGCGGTGTAACTCTTCCTAAAATTTATACTTGATAGGCACCGTATGTTTTGGATATTTCTTTTGCTAACTTTATTATTGATAATAAAACTAAATGAAATATTAGGAATGAAAGTAGGTTTTCAAGCGCCAAAAGAGAATCGTCCTAATGTTTTTGAAAAATCCTCCGAACAGTCAATCGATATTTCTGCCTCCGATAGAAAAATAGGGAAAATCCAAGCTATTTATCCGTCTTTTAATCCCGTGGACTTTTTAGATAAGGCTAAAAAAGTTTTCGAAATGATTTTTACTGCCTATTCGAAAGGAGATCTAAAGACGTTAAAAGGTTTAATGTCTCCACGTATTTTTTATGCATTTTCTATGGCGATTTCCGATAGAAAAAAACGAAAGGAGACGCTTGAAGGTATACTTGTTCGTATTATTAAAGCAGATATTGTTGACGCTCAGGAGACGAATGGCGATATTTTAATAACGGTGCAATTTGAAACCGAGCAAAGTAACGTCCTGAAATCAGAAAGTGGAGAAGTCTTAGAAGGAAACTCCGATTTTATTGAAAATCGCGTTGATACATGGGACTTTTCACGGAAAAAAACATCCACAGATTCACGTTGGTATCTAAACGAAATTAAATCAGATTAATGTTTAAGATTTTCATTGGATTTATTTTTTTAACTCTTTTGCACACCAAAAAATAATGTATGTCAAATATTCACAACATAGAAACAATTTCGGACCACGAAGAAAAAGAAAGAATCAATCTTCAGACTCAACTTTCACGCTCCTACGGTGTTCTTATGTACAACACTTTAGGAATATAATTCCCGCTTGATCGTTATTATAATAAGGTGCCTAGGCTAAGCAGACGGTAAATTATTATTGGTAATAGAGAGTGACGTTTCAGAAATTTCACGACAAAGTCAACAAAAATCAACCCGCAAATAAATGCTGAAAAAGCTCCTATGATAACACATGTCCAGTTTTCAACTACTATTTTCCCTGTAAAAACTTTCAGTAATTTCAAAAAACAAGCTCCAGTCACAGGCGGAATAGATAATAACATTGAATATTTAAAACTTTCGTCTCTTAGACAGCCCTTGTATCTTAAAACCGATAGGCATAGCCCCAATCGGCTAGCTCCTGGGAAAAAAGATAAAATCTGAGCGGCTCCCACTAAAATACTGTCTTTTCGTGAAATATTTTCCCTACTATTTTCCTTTTGATCGCAAAAATATAAAACAATTGAGAAGAAAAGAGTTGAAGCAAACATAATCCAACGAGAATTAACGTCTACCTCGAAGAGAATTTCTAAAATCCCAAATACAACAATCACCGGAAGACTAGATAAAAAGATGGTGACGAAAAAATATCTATTTTCTGTTTTCTTTTTGGAAACGAAATCGTTTATTCCTTGCAAGATGCTCCATACGCGCAATCTGAAATAAACAATAACTGCTAAAAGTGAGCCGATATTTAAAAAAATATCGAATTCCTTACCTTGATAGGTAATTCCTAAAAGTTTTGGAATAATCACTAAATGTGCAGAAGAACTAACGGGAAGAAATTCCGTAATTCCCTGAATTGCTCCAAGGAATACCGCTTCTATTAAGCTCATAAATCAGTACCGGTTTCAAATTCTCTTTCTAGAAAATGAATGTCGAAATGCCCCGCTATCACATCAGGATGACAGACAAGTTTTAGATGGAGCGGAATAAGCGTATCAATTCCGTCTATAACATATTCCCTGAGAGCTCTCCGAATTCTTGCAAGACACTGATCTCTATCGTTAGCGTAAACGATCAATTTTGCGATTAAGCTGTCGTAGTAAGGAGGCACCTTGCATCCATCGTAAAGCGCGCTATCTATTCTTACTCCTGGTCCTCCTGGGCAATGATAATTAACAACCGTTCCTGCGGATGGGATAAAAGTCTCTGAATTTTCTGCGTTAATTCTGCATTCTATTGCATGTCCTTGGAATTTTACATCTTCTTGAGACAATGAAAGCCGATCGCCGTTTGCTATGAGAATTTGCTCTCTAACTATATCAACTCCGGTTATCATCTCAGTAATAGGGTGTTCGACTTGTATACGGGTATTCATTTCGATGAAATACAAGCGGCCCTCTTCATATAAAAATTCCAGAGTGCCCACTCCTAAATATCCTAACTGTCCGACACTTTCCGCGACTTTCCTACCAAATTCATCACGAAAATCAGGGCTTAACGCTGAACTCAGCGTTTCTTCCCAAACTTTCTGATTTCTTCTTTGGAGAGAACAATCTCTTTCCCCAAGATGGACTGCATTTCCAAATTTATCAGCCATAATTTGGAACTCTATATGACGAGGATTAGTGAAATACTTTTCTAAATAAACTTGATCATTTCCAAAAGAAATTCCTGCCTCTCTACGAGCTGTCTCATATGCTTCTGCGAAATCGGTTTTTGACTTGGCGACTTTCATGCCACGTCCACCTCCACCTCCGGCAGCTTTTATCATTAGTGGATATCCTATTTCATCTGCTACCTTTAGCGCTTTAGTAATATTTGAAACTGCTCCATCTGATCCTGGCACTGTCGGAAGCCCAAATTTCGAAAAGGTCTTTTTCGCCGTTATCTTATCTCCCATCATTGCTATGTGATCTGCTTTCGGACCTATGAAAATCAACTGGTGCTCCTCAACCATATGCGCAAAAGTAGAATTTTCACTTAAGAATCCGAAACCTGGATGAATTGCATCTGCTCCTGAAACGCAAGCTGCAGAGATAACAGACGGAATATTTAAATAGCTTTCGCGAGGAGGAGGAGGACCGACACACACACTTTCATCCGCCAATCTAACATGCATTGCATCAGCATCCGCTGTGGAATGAATCGCAACAGTCTGTATACCAAGATCTTTACATGCTCGTAAAATTCTAACAGCTATTTCTCCTCTATTGGCTATTAGTATTTTTTTTATCATTTTACCGCTTTTCAATTAATAATTAATCAATAATAATAATTGGATCGCCATATTCTACTGGCTGAGAATCTTGTACAAAAATATGCTTCACGATGCCGGAACGCGGAGCTTTTATCATGTTCATTACTTTCATTGCCTCAATTATAAAAAGAGTTTGCCCCTGTGTTACTGTGTCTCCCACTGAAACAAAAGCTTCTGCATCAGGACCTGGCGATAAATAAACCGTACCTACCATCTGCGCTTCTATTACACCAGGATGATTTTCCAAATTATCGTTTCCAGCATTCCTTGATACAGCCGGGGAAGATTCGCTTACCGGGTTAGCCGCTGGTATTTGCGAACTTACAGTAACAACGTTTTGCGGAATGCTCCGAGAAACTTTGATTTTTATATTATCAGTTTGGTATTCAATCTCTGTTAGGTCGGTTTCTTTCAGAAGCCCTGCTAGTTGCCTAACTGCTTCCGCGTTTACTTCTACCTGTTGAGCCAAAATTATTACTCCCGATTAGTTCAACGATGGTGGGCGCAGCAGGGATCGAACCTACGACCACTACGATGTCAACGTAGTGCTCTACCGCTGAGCTATACGCCCAAATATACTCGAATGATATATATCTTTTCTCATAATTTTGCAAGGGGAGAGTTTGAAAGCTTCAATATGACGCGAAGCAGACGGCTCCTATGAAGAATTGTCGGAAAACTAGTTGTAACGTGTATGTTGTCACAAATCATAGTGGAATAAGTGTATCGGCAATGTTAATTAATTTGGTTAATAAGTTAATTCTATTCTGTTTTATTCTTAACTCATCTGAGTTTATAAGTATTTCATCGAAAAAATCTGATACGCTTCTATGAAGCTTTGCACATTCCCATAATTTTTCTTGTAATTTTTCGGAAAAATTTTTGCTAGAATTCCGATCTATCTCGACAATAACATGCTCGAATTTTTTAATCTGATCCAGAAGATTCTTTTCTTCTTTAGTTTGAAATAAACTCTCATCTACGCAGGAATTTCGATTATCTAGGATAATATTTTTTATCCGCTTGCACATCGCGATGGTTTTTTTCCCGAGATCGCTTTGAAGAAAATTATTCAAAATTCCAGCTCGTAAAAAAGTATTCAAAGGAGTGTCGCCAGCCTCAACAACTGCAATCGCGATTTCGTGTTCTATTTCGGAATCTTCTAGAATGCTTTTAAAACGTTCGTTAATGAAAAAGCGAATTTTTTCTACGATTTTCTCTATTACGCTTGCTTCTGAAAGCTTTAAAAGAGCTTTTCGAATAATCTCACTCAAATCAATGTCTATACTAAATTTTTTTATGATCTTTAAAATGCCTATAGCCGCTCGCCTTAACGCAAACGGATCTTTTGATCCCGTCGGTTCTTTGCCTATAGCAAAAAGACTAACTATGATTTCAATTTTATCAGCCAAAGAAAATAAAGCACTCAGATGATTACTAATATCATTCGTAGAATGATATTGTTCTTTTATAATCTGACATACCTCTGATTTTTCTCCTTGGATTTGAGCGTAACATGCTCCGATAATTCCTTGAAGTTCAGGGAACTCGCTAACCATATTGGTCGCTAGATCACATTTTGCCAGAAGAGAAGCTCTCCTTAGAAAAATAGCAGTATTTTCATTAGGAGAATCGGGAGATCTTTGTTTTAAATCCTCACAAATATAATCGCATATGCTGCTTATCCTATTTACTCTTTCAAAAACCGTTCCCAATTTATCGTTGAAAACAATTTTCTTAAGCTTTTCGAGACGTGATTCAAGAGAAACTTGTAGATCCGTTTCAAAAAAGAATAAAGCATCTTCAAGTCTAGCGTTCAGTACTCTTTCGTTTCCTCTAATTATGTTTTTCCCTCCATCCACGGCGATATTATTGGATACAAACGCAAAAAATGGGGCTAATTTTCCATCAATTCTTACAGGAAAATATCTCTGATGAACTCGCATTGGAACAATTATTGCTTCCTCCGGAAGTTTCATGAATTTCTCGGGAATTTTTCCGACTAGAACCACCGGATATTCGACTAATCCAACGACTTCTTCCAAAAGCTTTTCATCTATCTCTATCGGAAAGTTCAATTTAAATGAATTAAGAATTAAATTTTTTCTTTCGCAGGAATCGACTATTACAAAAGCATTTCTCATTTTATCTAGATAACTCTCGATATTTTCTGCATGAATCTTTTGAGGAGCTAGAAAACGATGTCCAAAAGTAAAATTGCGAGATTCTAATTCTATTTCGTCGATCCCCATTTTAAAATGTTTCCCGTTATAAATCGCCATAATCCCACGTAGAGGTCGCACAAAATAAAATTGATGCTTTCCCCAGTGCATGGATTTTTCCCATGGAATTTTATAAATAGCGTTTTTAATAATGTCTCCAAGAAGCTTGGCGGTGTTAATTGATTCGTGTTTTATTTTTACGAATAAGAAGTTCTTTTTGTTTATCTCTTTTTCAAAACAATCACTTCTGGATACTCTATTCGCCTTTAGAAAATTGGAAATTACTTCGGGTGAAGCGTTAATTTGAGGTCCTTTCTTTTCCTCAAAGAACTCTTCGCTTTTGGCCGCTAACTTCGCTCCAAAAACTATTCTTCTGGGAGAAACATACGACTGAAGATTATCGAAAACTATCCGATACTTTTCCAATTCCTCCGTCATTAATTTCTCAAATGTGGATATTCCCATCGATTGTATTCTCGATGGAATTTCCTCAACCATTAATTCTAATAGGAAATCATTCATGATTTTTTACCTGCGTTTCACAGCATAGCTTTGCCAAAGCACGGACTCTTGCTATTCGATCGACTCTTTCTGCGACGCTTAATGATCCACGTGCATCCAACAAATTAAATAGATGACTTGCTTTCATGCATTGGTCGTAAGCCGGCATAACCAGCCCTTTTTGAGTTAATTTTTTGCATTCCTCCTCTGCATCTGAAAAATGATGTTTAAGATTTTCAATATCCGCGAATTCAAAAGAATACTTTGAAAATTCAACTTCTTGCTGTTTACAAACATCTCCGTAAGTAATTTTCTCTGCTCCTTCTTTCCCATTCCAGTTTAAATTATAAACGTTATCTTCCGATTGTAAAAACATTGCTAACCGCTCCAGACCATAGGTCAATTCGACCGTCACAGGATTACATGGAACACCTCCGATCTGCTGGAAATAAGTGAATTGCGTGATTTCCATACCGTCGCACCATACTTCCCATCCAAGTCCTGTTGCGCCTAAAGTTGGACTTTCCCAATCGTCCTCCACAAATCTTATATCATGTAATTTATAATCAATTTCAACAACTTCCAGACTTTTTAAGTAAATATCCTGTATATCATCCGGAGAGGGCTTGATAACAACCTGAAATTGATGATGTTTATGAACACGATTGGGATTCTCCCCATATCGACCGTCAGCAGGACGTCTTGAAGGTTGCACATAAACAGCTCTCCAACTATCCGTTCCAAGCGCTTTCAAAAATGTGTACGGACTAAAAGTTCCCGCTCCAACCTCCATATCGTAAGGTTGGAGAATTGCACAACCATAATTACTCCAGTATTTTTGGAGCAAAAAAATCATATCCTGGAAACTTTTCATGTGTTACCTGAGTCTATAGAAACAAGCGGGGAATTCTGTTGCCCGGCTTCCCCTGACCGCGTCTACTTAACCATTAACGACGGAACGAACTGCTCCATCTATGTAATGATTATCGTTGCATGCATAAACATTATCGTTCGCATTTATATTTGTGGTCTTATAACGTAAACCATCACGAGTGAAAATCATGCCCTTCAAAGCGCGTCGAATCTATTCATCCCCTTAATTGGTGGAGATGTCGGGCTCTGCCCCCGAGTCCACGTCATCTAATAACCATAATCTTTATCACCATAGCCGAAATAACGACTTTTTTATTATATACTGAATTAAACGAAAATGCAAATAAAGCGCATTACAGTTCGCTGCTCTTGTTTGGAAAGATATTTAATCAATTTGGATAACTTTTATGTGGATGAATACTTTTTGTCCCAGGAATTTATGGATTAATGACAGAATTTTCCCCGTTTCGTGTAAAATTTCCATACTACAGCCTTTTTCTACCTTTAGAATTAGTATTTTCCCTCCATTTAGATTACTGACTTTATACGGAGAACACAACTTAGAGTAATGACCGCCAACGATTTGAGACCAATTATAAAAAACTCTCTGATAGTCAGGTGGATTAATTTTTATTTTTTTTACAACATTCATAATTTGCGTAGGGAAATTCATATCCTTTAAACCTATTTGAACAACAGATAATCACGGCCGCGCATTCCTCTTAAAGCGCTTTTTGTTGGAGTTACTAATATACACTCGCTACTTTTTTTCCAAACTTTCAGGTCATCTACGGAATTACCCGCATATATAAATCCTTTCTCTCCAAAAATCGTGCTTAACGCTTTCGCTTTCGCTTTAGAGCGAAGGTTAATCTGATCGGAACTCGCAAAAATTCCATCGAAAAGTTTAAGATGACTCGCCACTTTATTTGCATATATCTGATTGCATGCCGTTGCTAAAAAAATTTTATGCCCTTCCCGTTTTTTCTTAATAATATATTCTAGAAGTGTCTTATTATACGTCAGAGACGATACATCGATTTCTACGCATTTTCCAAGCATGTGCTTAAGATGCGCTCTTCCTTGAATTAGCCACCCAAATATAATAAATATGTTAAAGTAATTACGCTTAATGAAAATTTTGCACGCTTCAAAAGTTACGTCTTCTTTTATTAATGTTCCATCGAGATCTATGCAAATAGGATTCATTAATTAACTATCCCGATTCCGCGGCTCCACAATAAATACTTTGTTCCCTTTTGACCGCTTTTAATAGTATTGCTCCCTCCTGAAAAGAGCATTTTAACAAATGAACTTGAAAACGGATAATCTATAACAAAAGTAAGTACGAAAGCTTTACCGCTTGCAAGCAATTCGCCGGTTGTATATTTTATTACATTTGCATAATTATCATCAAATCCAACAGCTCTTAAGTGAGTTTTACTGCCGTCGGTATCTATGAAATCTATGCTATTGCCATTTCCTACCTCAGCATGCCCAGCAGCATTGGGATCAGTGTAATCAGGATAGGCTATTTCTTCTCCTCCATATGGAGAATTAGCACACATTGTCGCCAAATCGTTATAAAATCGAAACCAATATCTTACTCTATCTTTAGGAATAAATTGAGGACGAAACTTATCGATAATCTTTTCAAAATTAGCTATCGTTTCACTAGCAATATAATCATATGTTGCTTCAGCAGCAATCGCATCCAAAGCCGACTGAGTTGTATTTATTTTTATAAGTTCCAATAAGAAGAAAATCAAGTAACACAAAATTGGCAGAGTAAAAGCCACTTCTATAAGAATAACTCCTTTGGATTTTGATCGAAACATCTTCAAACTCAAGCGCTAATGCAATTGACGCATATAGTACACGAAAAAGCATAACTAGTTAAGCACATACCGTTTAAAAAACTTGCAAGCCGCACTGCATATGGTAAATTATGGAGATTGCAAAAAGATGGTCAACAATGAAAAAGATAGCTTACTTTATGATTTTCAGTGTTTTTATAGTAGTTAGCGTTAGGGGAGTAGATGAAGACTTGTCCGACTCTATAAGAGAGCTTACAGGAAGAATGGAAGTCTTAGAAAAAAAGATAGAAGAACAAGATCAGAAGATTGTAGCGCTTGAAAACGCTGATCAAAAGAAGGAAGAAGTTTCCAATAAAACTCCAGAAGAGGTTTTGAAAATCGCAAAAGATAAAATAGAGGAGAATAATCTTTCGGAAGCCAGGAAAATGTTAAATGCTTTCATTTCAAAGAATCCCGGCAATGTATACTGTGGAATAATGCAATTTTATATAGGAAATACATATTATCTTGAACGTGATTACAAAAACGCCGCCCTAGAGTATATGAAAGGATTCAAAGCTAATCCAAATGGATCAAAAGCTGCAGAAACCCTTTACAAATTAGCTCTATGCTTTAAAAATATGAAAGAAAAGGAGAAGTATATACTAACTCTCCAAAAAATAGCCGCATCCTATCCTGGAGAATTTGCAAATAAAGCTACAAATGATCTAAAAAAATCTAAAAAATAAAACTAAAAAAGAGAGGCTTTTGAAAAAACCTCTCTAATCTTGAACATTGACTGTAGAAAATCCTGATTTTACTAAGTCCGGCAGTGTGCTACTCTCCCACATCTTAAGACGCAGTACCATTGCCGCAGGAGGCTTTCGCTTTCCAGTTCGGAATGGGATGGAGCGTTTTATCCTCCGCCATGACCACCGAACCAAATAAAATCAGGATGACAAACTGTTTCAAAAAAGAAACTTGCGACTGATTGCTGTGTATCAAGCCAATTGAGCTATTAGTACCGATTAGCTACATGCATTACTGCACTTCCACACTCGGCCTATCAACGTGGTAGTCTTCCACAGCTCTGATGGCGAGAACTTATTTTGAGGCGAGTTTCCCGCTTAGATGCTTTCAGCGGTTATCTCTTCCATGTTATGGCTACCCGGCGCTGCAACTGGCGTCACAACCGGTACACTAGTGACATGTCCACTCCGGTCCTCTCGTACTAGGAGCAGCTCCTCTCAATTCTCGAACACCCACGGCAGATAGGGACCAAACTGTCTCACGACGTT
>JAIRMQ010000014.1 GCA_031258575.1 Holosporaceae bacterium
GGAACTCTTATGGATAAACCGGATAACTTTCCTTCAAGTTCGGGGAAAATTTTTCCGATTGTATTCGTTGCGCCACTAGAAGTAGGAACCATGCACATTGCCGCAGCTCTGGATCGTCTGAGATCGCTATGGTTGGTATCGATTAATCGTTGATCTCCTGTATAAGAATGGATTGTAGTCATAAAACCGTTCTGTATTCCAACTTTCCAATGAAGTATTTTTATTAAATGCGCTAAACAATTCGTTGTACACGATGCATTGGAAACGAAAATATCTTTTTCATTATCTATGGAATAATGATTAACTCCATAGACTACGGTTTTATCGGAATCATCTGCCGGAAATGACAATAGTACTTTTTTTGCGCCAGCTTTTATGTGTCTGCCATAAAGGTCGCGGATTTTGAACATCCCGGTGCATTCCATAACTAAATCTACTCCAAGATCTTTCCAAGGAAGTCTTTCCGGAAATTTTTCGGATACATAAATTATCCTCGACTGATTGATCCGAAATTCCTTTTCAGAAATTTTTTGTACTTTGTCTCTGAAAGGGCCATGAACAGAGTCATATTTTAAAAGATGAATTGCGGTATCTATTTCCTGAATATCGTTTATTGCGACTATATCAAAATTATATTTTTTCTTAGATTCATATAATGCTCTAAGTACTAGCCTTCCGATTCTTCCGAATCCATTTATTGCTACTTTCATCATAAATCCCTTTTCAAAATTTCATTACATATATTCTTCGATGTTAAACCGAAAAACTTACGATTTTCTGAACAAGAACAAGATTTCCCAAAATTATTTATTCCGAAAAAAAGACCATTTGATCCAAGATATTTATCCCATCCGAAGCCGTTTGATGCTTCAATTCCAACTCTTAGATGTTTGCCAAGAATTTTTTCTTTGAATTTCTCCGGCTGTTCGTCGAACAATCTCCAACATGGAAAGCTGATTAAATCAGCAGCGATAGACATGTCATTTAGCATTCTTTTTACTTCAAGTGCGATAGCAACTTCAGAACCGGAAGCAATTAGGGTAACTTGTAAATTCCGGCGAGAAGTGTCTTCGTAAAGCGTGTAAGCTCCTTTTTTGCAGAGGTTTGATCTTCCTCCGCTGAATCTTATGCTAATGACATTTTGCCTCGTTAAGATAACTACTGATGGCCCTTGACTTTCCAGAGCACATTCCCAACATTCTACTGTTTCCATCGCATCTGCCGGACGGAAGACATTTAAGTTCGGAATGGCTCGCAACGTAGCTAAATGTTCTACGGGTTGGTGTGTCGGACCGTCCTCTCCAACTCCTACAGAATCATGGCTAAAGACAAATATCGAAGGAATATTCATTAAGGCACTCATTCGTATCGCAGGTCTCATGTAATCTGCAAAAGACAAAAAAGTTCCGGTAAAGCATTTTATTTTTTTCCCCGCAGAAATTCCGTTTACTATCGCTCCCATAGCATGTTCACGAACTCCATAATGAATATAATTCCCAGAAAAATTTTCTTTAGATATCGGTTGAGATTTGGCCGTAAAACAACCCGTCGAATTGCCTAGATCAGCTGATCCACCAACAATAAAGTCAGAAACCTGAGAAATCTGTTCGACAATATTTTTAGAACTAATTCTCGTTGCTTCAAAAGGACGAGATAGAAAATATTTTTTCTTTTCGCTATGGAAAACTTTAGCAATTTCTTGAGAGAATTCAAATTCCACGCTTCCATATTTTTCAAATTGTTCTTTATACCACTTTTCGCAAGTCTCATGGTGGCGTTTTCCTATAACTCTCCATGTTTTTAAAATATATTCCGGAATTTCAAAAGGAGCGTAGGGCCAGTTCAATTTATCCTTAGTTGCTGCGAGTTCCTGAGTTGTTAAAGGACCTCCATGCGCCTCTGGAGTATTTTCTCGCGGAGAACCAAATCCAATTTTTGTTTTGCAAGCGATTATGGAGGGACGTTTGTCTTTTTGTGCGTCAGTAATCGCTTGTGAAATAGACTTTTCACAATGTCCATCGACTAATAGCACCTGCCATCCATACGCTTCGTAACGCTTTAATGTATCTTCACTGGAAGAAACACCAACTTTTCCATCTATGGTAATGTTATTATCATCAAATAATACTATAAGGCGCCCTAAAGATAGATGTCCGGCAATAGCGCTTGCTTCATGAGAAATTCCCTCCATTAAATCTCCATCACCTACACACACATATGTATTATGATTAATACATTCATCTCCTAGCCTCGCGTTTAATAATCTTTCTTCAATAGCCATACCAACAGCATTGGCAAATCCTTGGCCAAGAAGACCTGTAGTCATTTCAATGCCAGATTCTATGTCGTATTCCGGATGTCCAGTCGCTCTGGATCCTAGTTTTCTAAATCTTTTCAGATCATCCAGTGACATATTCTTATACCCTATAAGATAGAGGATAGCATATAAAGCGGCGGAACCGTGTCCTCCGGATAGAATGAATCTGTCTCTGTTGGGCCATTGTGGATTTTCAGGATCGAATATTAAAAAATTTTTAAATAGAACCGTCAGACAATCTGCCATTCCTAAAGGCATTCCCAAATGCCCGCTATTGGCATTCTCCACTTCAAAAATAGATAAAAAACGAATAGCATTTGTAAGACTTTTAAACATAGATGCCCCCAATCAACTCAAAATACTATATAACACTTGATTGATAAAATGTAGGTCTATACCAGAAAGCTTTATTCTTTTTAAAAAAGTAGCATGATAATCTAAAGAGCTGCTACGATATCTTTCCGCAACAGTGCTTATATTTTTTTCCGCTACCACATGGACATAATGAATTTCTTGGAGAGTCAAAAGGTGAAAGGCTTGTGGTATTATCGACTTCATTGATATACTCTTCATCGGCAGATTCTTCCTCAAAAAGAGCAGAATTAATGCTTTCTATGCTTTGAGACGTAGGAAGCTCAAACAAAGATAAGACTTTTACTGTCTCTTCTCTGATAGTTTTAGACATAGATTCGAAAAGAGCAAAAGCTTCCTGCTTATATTCATTAAGAGGATCTCTCTGTCCATAAGCACGCAAATTAATTCCCTGGCGCAATTTATCGAGATTTAAAAGATGTTCTTTCCAATATTGATCTATTAGACGCAATAAAACTGTGCGTTCCATATATCTCATCATTTCTGGAGAATAAAGTTTTTCTTTGTCCCGCGCTTTTTCTTGAACTTTCTCGAATATAAGATCAACTGCGTTATCTCGAGTAATGTTTTCATCGCCTTTTAACAAAATATCCGAACCAAAATAGCTGACTAACTTTTCGTTAATTACTTTATAATCCCAAAACTCTGTTGGTGTGTTTTCAGGAATACTACCCAAAATAATATCATCGATGACATCTCTTCTCATATCGCATATATCTTCATTGAAGTCTCTTCCATCAGTCATGAGTTCATAGCGTTGACCATAAATCACTTTTCTCTGATCGTTCATAACATCGTCAAATTTTAGAAGATGTTTACGTATATCATAATTGCGAGCTTCCACTCTCATCTGAGCTTTTTCCAAGGCTTTATTTACCCAAGGATGAGTAATGGCTTCTCCTTCCTCTATTCCTAACTTTTGTAGCATGGAATCCAACTTTTCAGCACCAAAAATCCTCATTAGATCATCTTCTAAAGACAAAAAGAATTTGGATGCACCAGGATCTCCCTGTCTTCCGGATCGACCTCGCAATTGATTATCAATACGCCGGCTTTCGTGACGTTCTGTTCCAACGACATAGAGTCCTCCGGCTTTTTTGACTATTTCAAAGTCTTCCGCGATTTCTATTTCTGCTTTTTCTTGGATTTTCTTTCGCAACTCTAGATCTTCAACACCGAGAAGCTCACGGGAAAGTCTAGCTTCAAGATTTCCGCCTAATTTAATATCTGTACCACGTCCCGCCATATTAGTAGCTATAGTAACGGCCCCGGATTTACCAGCATCTGCAATAATCTGCGCTTCAATATCATGATACCGAGCATTTAAAACATTATGCTTAATTCCAGCTTTTTTTAGGAAGGATGAAAGAAGCTCAGATTTTTCGATACTTACAGTTCCGACCAAAACAGGCTGTTTTTTTGCATTACACTCCTTGATAAGCTTAATTATAGCATCATATTTTTCCCTAGCAGTCCGGTAGACCTCGTCATCCAAATCTTGCCTAGCAACTGGTACATTTGTCGGAATAACTAACGTCTCAACGTGATAAATTTCCGATAGTTCCTGTGCCTCTGTCTCTGCTGTTCCAGTCATACCGGACAATTTTTTATACATTCTAAAGAAATTCTGAAAAGTAATGGAAGCAAGAGTCTGATTCTCCATCTCAACCTTCACATTTTCTTTTGCCTCTATAGCTTGATGTAATCCGTCTGAATAGCGACGTCCTTCCATCATTCTTCCGGTAAATTCATCTATAATAATGACTTTGTCTTCCTTAACGATATAATCAACATCTCTTTTAAATAAGTGATGAGCTTTCAGCGCATTGTTTACATGATGCACCACGCTGATATTTTGAATATCATATAAATTTTGCGTCTGAAGAATTCCAATTTCATCCAATAATTTTTCTATATGTTCGTTTCCGCATTCAGTAAGCGTCACAGAACGATGTTTTTCATCTATTTCATAGTCGGCTTTTATTAATTTAGGAATTACCGCATCAACTTTCATATAAAGATCCGCAGAATCTTCCGCTGCTCCTGAAATAATCAAAGGAGTACGCGCTTCATCAATCAAAATACTGTCGACTTCATCTACAATAGCGTAATTAAAAGGACGCATAACTAATTCTGATGAATAAAATTTCATATTATCTCGTAGATAATCAAATCCTAGCTCATTATTGGTAGCATAAGTAACATCGCAGGCATATTGTTCTTTTCTTTGAAAGTCGGTTAACCCATGAACAATGATACCAACACTCAGGCCAAGAAATTTGTAAATTTTCCCCATCCATTCAGCATCGCGCCTCGCCAGATAGTCGTTTACTGTAACAACGTGAACCCCCTTTCCTTCAAGCGCATTTAGATACACGGCCAGAGATGCCACTAAAGTTTTTCCTTCTCCAGTTTTCATTTCGGCAATCATGCCTTTGTGAAGAGCTATCGCTCCGACAAGTTGAACATCGAACGGCCGTAAGCCTAAGGTTCTTTTTGAAGCTTCACGAGTAACTGCGAAAGCTTCAGGAAGAATTTGATCCAAAGTTTCGCCCTCCGATAGCCTCTTTCTAAATTCGCTGGTTTTATCGCACAGGCTATCATCTGAAAGCGCAGAAATAGATGGTTCCAGAGAATTCACTTCTTCAGCTATCTTGAAAAATCTCTTAACAACCCTATCATTGTGAGAACTGAAAATAGACTTCAAAAATTTCGAAAACACCGCACCTCGCATTAAAGCAAATTATAGTTTTTCTATTATAAAGAAAACGTTAAATAATGATACTAGAAAAATAATACACCAAAATCTTTGTTTTCTAAAAGTCTGACACTCTTCTATTATTTACTAGTTGATTTTAGAAACACAGTTTTGCATAAGTCTCTTCTGCAATGTATTATGAAACGCTTTAATTAACTTCGCTATAATTTTGAGGTCTTATGGTACCGTTTAGTCTTAAACAAAAAATAGGCAAAGGAACGGAATTTAAAAACATGTTTGATGGCATGAAGGACATAACAGTTTCTATTTCCCTTCAATTATTAACATAAAGGATTGCGTTATGAAAAAATATCTCGTTGCTTTGAGTGCAATTTTGTTACTCGCGGCGATTATTATTAGCAAAAACAAAAAAAACGAAGAGTACGTATCTAAAAAAACACGACCTTCTGTCACTGTTATGACAGTAACAGAATCTAAAAATTCAACGATCATTAAGTCTATAGGAACTGCGATTTCTAACGAATCAGCGAATATTATGTCTAACGTTACGCAAATTGTTTCGGAGATTCATTTTTCGGATTGTGACTCTGTAAAAAAAGGGCAGTTGTTGGTACAACTCAATATCGCCAAGAAAGAAGCGAAAAAAAAACAAGCGGAAATCAACTGTGCAGAACAACAACGTGAATTATCTAGATTGGAAATTCTTAAAAAAAAGAGGGTAATTCCCGATAAAGATTATGACCTGCAAAAAACAAAATTATTGGATGCACAAGCGAAGTTAGAAGCGATTAATGCTGAAGTAAGAGACAGCAGTATAGTCGCTCCTTTTGATGGAGTTCTTGGTATCAGAAACGTCAGTATTGGAACGTTATTAATGCCAGGCAATATTATTACGACCATTGATAATATTGATAAATTAAAAGTAGATTTTCCGGTTCCTGAAAAATACAGCACTTTACTAAAACCAAAGCTGAAAATTACTGCGAAAAGTGTTGCTTTTAGCGAAAGAAAATTTGAAGGAAATATTATAGCTGTAGTTCCAAGGATATCTCCAACTTCTAGAAGTATTTCAGTAAGAGGAATAATAGACAATAAAGATCATCTTTTGAAACCAGGAATGGCGCTAAAAATATCTGTAAAATTGCAGGATCAAGCTATCGTTAGGATTCCTGAAAAATCCTTGTTCTGCGTAGGGGAAAAACATTATGTTTATACTGTCAAAGATAACAAAGTAAAGTTATGCTATGTAACTATGGGGAACCGGAAAAATGGTTTAGTTGAAATAGAGAAGGGCATCTTATCCGGAGATCGAATAGTAGTAGATGGAGTAGATAAACTAGGAGATGGAGCCATCGTTATTATCTCAAAAGATGTGACGAAAGATTACATTCAAACTTCGGTAGAAGAAAAACCATGAATATCTGTCGTTTCTTTATTACTAAACCAGTTACAACTATTGTATTTATGATGCTTATTTCTCTTTTCGGATATCTAAATCTGAAAAGATTGCCGGTAAATGAATATCCCAATATAGAAGTTCCTACAATATCTATTTCCACAACATATTCAGGAGCAGCGTCAAATGTAATCGAGACGAAAGTTACTCAGTTGGTAGAAAACGCTGTTGCAGGAATAGAAGGATTGGATAGCATTCAATCATCTAGCAAAGAAGGAAAATCTAATATTCAGTTGGAATTTGCAGTTAATCGTGACGTTGATGCTGCAGCTAACGATGTTAGAGATTGTATTAATCGATTATTAAACAGATTACCAGATGGAGCCGATATTCCGATAGTAAGAAAATATGATTCTAATTCAATGCCAGTCATAATGGTAGCGATAAGTAACCCTAGTATGACCAAAATTGAATTATCAGATTATGCAGATCGGTATATTGTAGATAGATTCTCAGTTTTAGATGGAGTAGCCTCTGTGAATCTTATGGGACAATACGAGCAATCAATGAAAATACTTCTTAATCGGAAGGAAATGGCCGCACGAGGAGTTACTGTCGCCGATATAGAAAACGCGTTAAAAACGGAAAACACAGATTATCCAGCTGGACGTATCGAATCTGTTTACAAGGAATTTCCCATAATATTCAATTGTCGAAATACTACTCCAGATGATTTTGAACGGATTATTGTTGCAAAGGATACAGATGGTACGCCAATTAGAATTTCCGATGTAGCTCACGTAGAAATCGCCTCTAAAAACCAACGCAGTTTTTTTAAAGCAAATGGAGAAACTACAATTTCCCTGGGAATATCCAAGCAATCCACTGCAAACACTATTGCCATTTCAAAAAATGCCCGAGAGCTTATAAAAACTATGCAATCGAAACTTCCAAAGGGAATGAAATTAGAAATACTAAAAGATGAATCTGAATTTATTCAACAATCCATAGCCGAGGTTTTTGAAACAATGATAATCGCAGCAATATTAGTTTTTGTTATAGTTTTTGTTTTTACTGGAACTCTGAGAGCTGCTTTAATACCTGCAATGACTGTGCCTATTTCACTGATCGGAACTTGCATTGTTTTAAATTTCTTGAACTATAGTATAAATGTGCTAACTTTATTGGCTATGGTTATGGCTACTGGAATAGTCGTTGACGATGCTATCCTTGTTCTAGAAAATATAATACGGCATATAGATGAAGGGGAGGATCCGTTTACCGCATCTATTAATGGATCTAAACAGGTGTTATTCGCTGTAATTTCAACTACGGCTGTACTTTTAGCAGTTTTCCTTCCGATTGGAATGCTTCCTGGGAAAACTGGGAAGTTGTTTAATGAGTTTTCTATAACGATCGCAGCTGCAGTGTTTCTTTCCGGTATAGTTGCACTTAGTTTAACTCCTATGCTTTGCTCGAGATTTTTAACAAGTAAAAAGACTAGCAAGTTCAACCAAATAGTCAATTATATTATGCATATTTTGCAAACAAAATACATATGTATTCTGCAAAATTTGCTCAGTTACAAAAAACATATAGTTGTCCTTTTTGTTATTATTTTCGGAGTAACTATATCAATATCCTACTACCTTCCGGGAGAATACGAACCAAAAGAAGATAGAAATACATTAACTGTAAAAGTCGACGCTCCAGAGGGAACTGGATACTATGCTATGACAGATTATATGGATACAGTTTTGAACAAAATCTATCCTCTACGAGATCAAGGACTGGCCGTAAATATATTCGCCAGCGTCCCGGGATTCAAAGGCTCAGACGGTGCAGTGAACTCTGGAATGGTAATGATCGAGTTAAAAAAACAAGAAGCTCGATCCAAAAGTGTTTTTCAAATAGCTTCGGATCTAATGGCAAAATTATCTAATATTCCAGGAGTAAAAGCTTCTCCTGTTTTTCCTATGGGAATAGGATCTAAGGGATCACATGCTTTGCAATTTGTTCTTGGAGGATATAATTATGAGGAGTTAGCTAAATGGCGCGATATAGTATTTGAAAAAGTAAAAAAATATCCTGGAATATCAGATATAGATAGTGATTTCAAAGAAACTACTCCTAAAATAATAGTCACTGCAGATAAAGACCGCGCAGGAGATATTGGAATATCATCCCAAAACATTGGGTCTACTTTAGAAGTCATGCTTGGATCCAAAAATATAACGGTCTTTTCCGATCGAGGAAGAGAATATGATGTCACTCTTCAATCTGATAAGGAAAGTCGTGATAATCTAGATGATATTTCCAATATATACGTGAAATCAGAGCGATCGTCGGAGCTTGTTCCGCTAGATAATCTGGTTACTATCAGTGAAATAGGAGAAGCTGGGAAACTGGGTAGGCATAATCGCTCGCGTGCAATAACATTATCAGGAAACGTGGGAAATGGATACACTATAAGTGAAGCGATGAAGTTTTTAGAAAAAATTGTGCAAGAATATCTTCCGTCTCATGCTCAAATTCACTATCGAGGTCAGTTGAAAGATTATAAGGAATCGGAAGGCGGAATTTTATATGTATTTTTCCTTGTCGTTTTAGTTGCTTATCTAGTTCTAGCAGCGCAATTCGAAAGTTTTATCAGTCCGATAGTGGTCATGATGACCGTTCCATTGGGAGTATTTGGCGCGGTGCTGATACTTTGGATACTCGGATACACAATGAATGTCTATACTCAAATTGGAATAATTATGCTAATAGGCTTATCCGCAAAGCATGGGATATTAATAGTTGAATTTGCCAATCAACTACGCGAAAAAGGATTGTCATTGGAAAAAGCCGTTCTAGAAGCGTCCAAACTAAGAATCAGACCGATTATTATGACAGGAATATCAACAGTTATGGGTGCGATTCCTCTTTTACTCGCCACAGGAGCTGGTTCTGTCGGAAGATGCAATCTCGGAGTAGTGGAAGTATTCGGCGGAATAAGCGGCATCCTATTAACACTGATAATAATACCAATCGGATATATATTATTTAATGCCTCCTCATTATTTATTTTTGCTAAAAAATCGAAGTAGAGTGAGTTTTTTCTTTTAAATTTTGAAATACCGCGGATATTAAATCCCTAGTCGTCATTTTACTTATTTCTTCTAAACTCCACATATTGTCGTATTGTCGAGGATCGACGCAAGAGAATTTAGTGCGCATCACATTGGAAATAATAGTTTTTTCTATTGGTTCTTCAATGTTTAAAAAATCGTCTAGTTCCATTGATTTAGGCTGATTTTTTCGCACAGAGTTAATTTCTTTACCGTATTTAAGATGCATAGACGAACATACGATTTCGACAAACTTTCCGAAAGAGATCTCATTCTTGGGGCAAATAGTGTAAACGCTCGAAGTTGTATCGTGGTTTTTCATTGCCGAGACTATGAATTTTAAAAGCGGTAAAAGTATATCTCTTCTATAATATAATTTTATGTTTTCTATATCTGAATCATTGATATTAACGGTTCCATTTATAAGAATGGAAGAAACGACTTTCTTGAAAAATTCGGATTTTCTACTCACTTCTTCGGGAATGCGGACTATCTTAAATTTGGTACACATTTTCCTGTTCTGTGAATCTGCAAATTGAGCGTATAGCTCCCCTAATCTTTGGGTTGCTCCTATCCAATTTCTCGCATTTGCCGCTCCAATTCCCGACAACACGAAAACAAGAGGAATTCCGCTAGATTGAGAAAAATGTATCAAGCGTTTTGTATCAATTACATTCTTTACAACCGCTTCTTTCAAGTTTTCTTCTTCAAAGGAGGACTTTATCGGCATATTATAAAAGAATATGTCTGGCCTTGTTCCTTGCAAAGAAAGCAGATTCAAATCAACAATTTTTATCCTATAGTTTTGATTGAAGGACTTGTTACATAATTCGCTTTCAACTTCTGCAACCTGTTCTTCCGATTCGCAGAAAACAGATACATCAACTGAATTAATAGACGATATTAGACAGATTAAATCTAATATGCATCCTCTTCCATCGTAACAAATCCAAATTCTCTTATTTTTCAAAGAAGAAGATAGAAAGTTTTTATCAATCGAGTTGAATACCTCAAAATCATCTAAAATAACCGGAGCAAGAGCTTTAACGCTTGATGGGATAAATCTAAACAGAAGTATTCCATACTCCGATGATAATCGCGCTAACTGCTGCATATATTCGGCGTTAACGTCAAAGGTAATAATTTTTCTGGGAAACGGATAAAAAGGCCAGCGATTGATTCTTCTTAGCCAAGATTCTAGTTCGTCTATACTTTTTTGAGATAACGCTATTTTCTCTAATACCCTGTATTCTTTCAAAAAATCCGCAGGTAAATCAATATTATTTGCACTAACTACATATATTGGAGTTGAATTGGAAAATAAATTACATCCACGTAAATATTCAGAACATACAAATTCTATAAACGCAATTAAGGCTAAACAAATTAGCGCGGCTCCAAACGAATTATTCAAAAATAGTATTGGGGCTAGACACGCTGTTGCGCCGACTAAAATTCTAAACGGTGTCTCTTCTTTTATTTTTTCACAAAAACCGATCCAAATGGCTATATATGAACATATCAGTGAAAAAGCTTCCTTGAAGTAAATACGCAAAATGAATTCATGATAAATAAACGCTGACGTTATAGAGTAAGCAGCTATCAGAACCAAGATATTTTCTATATGATAGGTTTTAGGCTTTGCTTTTTCCAGGAACGTTCTCCAATGTCCATTAACTGACTTCTTCAGCGATTTTAGAAGAACACTTTCGATAATTTTTTTTAATAAATAACTCAACATATCCGACGATTGACATTTTTTAGATTATTACACGCTAATTTCTCTTTCTTCAAGGATCTAATAATCCGATATGAATAAAAATGAGATTTTAGTTACTAAAAAGAATGTTATTTGCTAAATTTCGTGAATTCTTCATCCGGAATGTTATGTTTAGCTTTCGAGTTCACCAATAGAATTCCCATAGATCCAGTTCGATTATTTTTATTAGGAAATATTATCCATTTCTGTAATTTCAATGGATTCCTAGAGAAAAACAAAGTTATTGCGCCTTCCGAATCTTCATCTTTTTTGCAAAATTTCATTGCAATGGTATCCGAAGAATTCCGCATCGATAATACTCTGATTTTTTTAAAATCAATTTTTTTTTCCAAAAGAAACGATAATGGAGACGAATAGATGGACGTTTCGGTTTTTTCTTTCAACTCCCTGTTATAGTGAGTGATTTTAGTACCCTTCGCAACTGTTACATAGGTTGGAGGGTTAGTATAAATCATTTTCATAAGACGAGGTCTTTTGAGAAAGAAACGACCATAAGAAACTTTCCCACTTTCATTTGTTTGAATAAAATCTGCCTCAAATGTCGTAAGCCCATTAATATATTCCTGGACTTCTTTTAAATAATCCTCCGCGGAATTTCCATCAAAAAAAATAAAGATGTAGAATATTAATGAAAGAAATTTCATCGTCCTAACACTTCTCTTTTCCCCACGTGATTTGCAGGAGAAACTATACCAGCGGATTCCATCATGTCAATAATACGAGCGGCTCTATTATACCCTATTTTCAAATGGCGCTGTAAAAAGCTAGTGGAAGCTTTCCCCTCCCTTAATATCAGAGATACCGCTTCAGAATACATTGGATCATTTTCTCCAGAGTCTAAAAACTCATCTCCACCAGATTCTTCGTCCTCATCGTCTAGGATCGTTGATATATAACGTGGTTCTCCTTGCGCTTTTAGATTTTCAGCAATTTTTTCGACTTCAGTGTCGCTGACAAACGGACAATGAATACGTGTCATTCTTCCTCCGGAAGCCATATATAACATATCGCCTTGTCCTAGCAGTTGCTCTGCTCCTTGTTCTCCTAAAATTGTTCGGCTATCTATTTTCGAGCTAACTTGGAAACTAATTCTTGTCGGGAAATTTGCTTTTATAGTACCTGTAATAACGTCTACGGAAGGTCTCTGTGTTGCCATTATCAAGTGAATGCCCGCAGCTCTGGCCATTTGCGCTAATCTTTGCACTGCTATTTCGATATCCTTGCCTGCTACCAACATGAGATCTGCCATTTCATCGACTATAATCACTATATATGGAATTAATTCCAGCGACATAGATTGAGTTTCATAGATTGGAGTTCCACTCTCTGAATCAAATCCCGTGTGAATCTTTCTGGTTATAGGCTCTCCAGAATTTTTTAATTTAGAAAGCTTTGCGTTATATCCTTCTATATTTCTTACTCCAAGTTTTGACATGGCCAAATAGCGGGTTTCCATTTCTTTTACCGCCCATTTTAAAACGCTAACCGCTTTTTTAGGATCTGTAACAACGGGAGTTAATAAATGCGGAATATCGTCGTATACAGATAATTCTAGCATTTTAGGATCTACCATGATGAATTTGCATTCGTCCGGGGACAGTTTATAGAGCAAAGATAATATCATTGCGTTAATTCCAACTGATTTTCCCGAACCGGTCGTTCCTGCAATTAGCAAGTGAGGCATTTTAGCAAGATCTGTCACCAGCGCTTCTCCTCCAATATCCTTTCCTAGAGAAATTGGTAAAGCAGCTGGAGATTTTTGGTATATTTCCGATTCAAGAATTTCCCTGAGATAAACCGTTTGGCGTTTTCTATTGGGAAGTTCTATCCCGAGCGCATTTCTTCCTGGAATAACAGCGACTCTGGCGGAAACTGCACTCATATACCTCGCAATATCGCTGGATAAACCTATGACTCTAGAAGATTTTATACCAGCCGCAGGTTTTAGCTCATATAAAGTTACAACTGGGCCAGGACTAACGCCAGTAATTTCACCGTTTATTCCGAAGTCATTCAGGACTCCGATCAGGTTATCCGAATAATTTCTTAAATCAGATTCAGATAATTTTTCTCCCACTGACACTGCTTCTTTCAGCAAATTGATGGGAGGAAGCGAGAACCCAGTTTTTGAAGATCGCGGCGTAGTCGATATATTATTCTTAATAATCGGAGCTTCCTGAATTTTTAGATCCAGAACTTCTTTGATATTTGCTAAGCTAGGTTTTTTTTCGTTGAGAAGCTGAATTATCTCTTTTATGTCAGAAAAACCAGCTCTGATAATATAGAACAAACTCAGAAAGAAGATTGTCGCTGTTATAATAATGAAAATCCATAAATTTAACCTAGATACAAGATCGATTTTTGTTTTTATAAAAGAAGTTAAAAGTTTTCCGATAATTCCTGCGGGGAAAAATGAACTATTCCAAATTTCCAGTAGAATGGAAAACATAGAGCAAGAAACAATGGATAGTAGAATTTTATCAAATGAAACAACGTGATATTTCATTAACTGGTATCCAAATGACAATAAAAATATAGAAAAAACGTAGGATGAAGCTCCGAAGCATTGTACCATGATATCCGAATAATAACTGCCGGCATAAGACATGAGGTTAGAAACTTTTCCATCAATTGCAGTGCACAGAGACGGATCTTCAGGGCAGTAGGATACCAACGATATTATAGTCGCGAAGGCGACTAAGGATAATAATCCTCCCAAAAATTCAACTACATGTAGATAGGTACTGTAAATGAAAGATTTGATCTTCATCGCTTATAAAGTTTCTAATTTGATATCGCAAACTAGATTGTTGTAAGGAACGCTTTGCAATTCCGTTTCAAATACCATTTTTTGAGAGGGTAATAATTTTTTATACATTGAATTATGAGTCCAAACTCTTCTATAACGATTATCTTTCTCCACATTTTCGTCGTCTCTCAGGGAAATAGCAATACCAGGAACAAGCTGGATTTCATTGGAAATATTTGCGAGTTCTCCTCTTAATCCCATGTATAACGCACCATTTTTTAGAACGAAAAAATTAGAAATATTACTGAAAACAAAAACTTTTTTAGAAGATTCATTTTTTATTCCCATAATATCGTAAAAATCTGCTGCCGCAGGCCATATTTTTACCACCGCGTTTCTAGCGAATAGCAACGAAAAAATTACCACAAAAACTGGGAACCAAAAGAAAACCCATTTCAGGAAAAAAAACGCGCGCATCTTTCTTTCATTTACATCGCTACAAGCAGACTGCTGCCAGGTAGTTCCGCACATTGCGCAACGTACGAGTTTTTCTGTTCCGATAAGATCTGCTTGAACGGAATACTTACAATGACATGATGGACACGCTACTATCATTCTTGCTCTAACTGCGACAGCCGAGTATTACATTCCTAGCGCTATTTTTCAATAGGTTCATTTAATCATTATAATAATGGCAGATCAAAGTAATATGTTTAAGAAATTATACTCTCTAATATGAAACATTTCGGCGAAAGCCGTCTCTGGAGCAGAAGCTCCAAAGATGACGTTCGACGGTGAAGTTAGATTAGCGAGCAATAGGTATAGCGTAAGAGAATGCCAAACGAGTACTAACGCTTCCTTTTTTAGTCAGCCACACGTGAGTTCCATCTCCAAAAGCGTGGTCTTGGGTTTTTCCTGATGCATATGAAGCAGATACTTCTACATTCATTTTTGGGTTTATCCGATGGCTCATTCCTATCCCAAATACAGGTGATATTCCTCCATTATTAAGGATGAAAGGATCGGGCATATCATTGTTTGTGTTAGTGAAACTCCAGTCTTGATACCGCTCGGAACACTTTGAATACGCTACTCCCGCACTAGCAAAAACCGTTGTGCCATTAAGGACGTTATATCCCAAACTTATAGATGCTCCAGGAACAATTCCATTGGATCTAGTATATAACTCATAAGAAACTTGCTGATCACCTGCTGTGCCGGGGTTACCGGTCCATCTGTCAACGTGGGCGTTAGAATTTGCTGGACCAGCATTGACATTTGCTTCTATACCCACGACTACGTTGTTAGAGAAAACTTTCTTAAGTCCTATAAAAAATGCACCGCGTGTCGCTGTAGTTGTTCCATCAACTTGAGTATATTTTGGAGCCTTGTCATGGGAATCAGAATCATTGTCGACTCTTACACCTCCATTAACAAAAGCGACGCCCCCGCCAACAACAAAAAACAATCCTTCCGACTGTTCCGTTATTGGATTCGCATCGAGCGTTGAACTACCTCCCTGCATAGCCGAACTCTTTGCAACCGCGCAAATAGTCCCCACTACCATCATCGACATAAATATTTTTTTCATTATTTTACTCCTCTGCTTAAAAAATCACTATTGCAATTTTATTGAACGTATTTTACCGCAAAAAGAATTTAAATAAACTTAAAATTAAAAATATTAAAATTCTTTATAAAAACTGTGATAAAAAAAACACGTTTTTTAATCGGATACAAAATTTCTAAAAAAAATCAGGATTGTTGAATGAGTCCTCCCCACAATGGAAGTGGCTTATATGCTATTAATAAAAAGAATACAAAAAGCTTTAAAGACTTCTCAAACATAAGAGAATTTTCTTTCTCACATTATTTATATCCTTTTTAATTCACAATTCTTTTGATTTTTTTATGTCCAGCGGAGGTGATAAACTTCCTGCTGACCAAAGCTTTTCGCAAGGGAAATAGTTCCGACGTACTCTGTTAGGTATCTTTCGTAATATTTCAGTCCTTTTTGTATGTACTCATTACGCTCGTCGCTTGTTTCTCCGTACAAAAGAGCTATAAATTGCTGAGTCGCATAAACTTGTCCTACTGCAGTGACTGGTTCAAGCCTCGCCGCTCTGTTTATATGGCCTCCGTAAAAATTTACTTTCTTTATAAATGGGTCTTGCGCAAGAAAAACTGGACCGGAATGCAGAGAGATTCTAGCTCTGATAGGAAACGGGAATTCTGGATATTTTTTCCCGAGACTTTCGATGATATCGCAGTATCTTAATCCGAAATCAGCGATTTTAAGAGCGCTACTTGCTACGGCGAATACAGCGTCTCCCCAAGTATTAAGAGATTCTAGCGAAACTCCGATTTTTTCTATGGCGCAGTTCAATTTCTCTAAGAAATCCAAGAAAGATGGAATATGCTCGTCTTGTAATTTGCTATATCCAGAAAGATCGGAGAACATCATTGACTTTATAACACGATCCGGAGATTTTGAAATAAAAGGATCGAACGTTAGAGAATATTTTTGTGGCTGGATAAGAGAAGTTTCTATTTTATCAACACTTTTATCTCCTCCTTCGCTTAATTCGTCCAAATCTATCAAGTGCAAAGTACTAATATTGGTCCATCTATCTATAAAGTCAGTTGGTCCGCCAGGCATCGAGTCTGTCCTAGAATGCCAAACAGCCATCAAATGCGGTTCTGTAGTTAAAAATTTCCCACGCATAACGGCGCTACCATGCATAACATGATTCGAGAACCTGTAAAGCATGTCATGTCCGAGGTATCTATCCTCGCAAGCAAAACTGACAGAGTGAGCGTTAGCTAAAATTCGCTCGAATCTTTTTTCCCAACGCGGACCTGCATGTCTTACGTTTGTTTCGACAAAGTCGGATATTGCGAATGGGAGTATAATATTGATCTCTCCACCCAAACTTTGGAGCGCTTCTATAAAAATAATATCTGCTCCGCATGAGGCGGAACTATATCCTATTTTAGCGTTGATACTCTGAAGTTTTTCAGTAATGATACGCTTAACGTCCGCTTCTATTTCTGGAGGAAATAGTGGAACTTGAAAACTTGGATGATCTATAGCATGTCCAGTAAAAACAACGATAGTCGGTGGAGTTAAAATATCAAGAGTTGCGTTCGGAACTTTATAACCTGCTTCTCTTAGAAAATACAGTTGTTGTCGCGCAGTTACAATGGCAATGTAATGTTCGTTTGCGCTTTGCTTCATTGCTTCATCATAAAGTTTGCAGGCATCGTCTTCACGGCTAAGCAATAATTGCGCTTCTGCTAAATCTATTAACTCGCCAAATGATGCCTCTAAACCGAATGGAGGTAGTATTTTCAACACTTGCGCAGCTAGTTGCTTTGCTTGAGAATCGTCTCCTGTCAACCATGATAGCCATGCGGCATGCATACCAGTTCTAGTTTTTTTATCTCTTTTAAAAGAAGCTAAATATAACTCTCTCGATATTTCCAAATCTCTGCAATGATGAGAGTATTTCCATGATTCTTTAAAAATATGCCCTATATTCGCTATTATTTCAGGAGATCCGTCTGTGAGAAATTTGCTGGTCAAAAGATCGTCAATTGTTAGCATCATTTTACCAGTAGCTTCATCTTGCTGAGGGGCAATTCCCAAAATCGGGTAGATTAAATTCCTAGATTCCTCAACCGCTCCCGTCTTTAGAAGAACAAGCGCATAAACTTGAGCAATATTTGTATTTTTAGGATCCTTTTGAAAAGCTTTCTTGGCCATTACGTGAGCTTTGAACATATGACCGGTCGCGATTAGCGTAGATATTTGTTGCTCAATATCTTTGCTAGATACGTTGATCGATTCATCTTCATCGTCTAATTCTTCATCTGTAATAGCTGTATTTGTTTTGTTTGTGTCAGAAGACGTAGATTTAGTTTCTGCTGTAGTACCAACTGCAGCTGATTTTTTTTCGTCTGTTTGATCGACCTTGGAGGCGGAATTGGCGACTACCGCATCTGCAGTCTTCGTTGTTTTTTCCTTTGTTTTTCCGTTGGTATCCGGTGCTTTTTCTTTACTCACGACTCGCTCCATTAAATCTGATATCGCAATTCTAATAAAAATAAATTAACACTTAGTAAAAATACTAAAATTAAAATATTTTTAACTTTTGTTTTGTAGAATCATGTCCGACGCAGGAAAGATTCGAGATATGGAAAATTCAGAAAGTAATGATTTTGTACAGAAGCCGGCGAAAATTTTAGTGATAGACGATAACGAAAGCACACGTATGCTATTAAAACGTAGACTTTCGATATACGGCCACGAAGTTTTTCCTGTAGCAAGTGCCAAGCAAGCTATGGATTTTCTCTCTAAATCTGCGCCGGATGTTGTATTTTTAAACATGTTTTTGGATGGAGAAAATAGTTACGATTTCCTAGTAAGTCTGAAAGAAGATGATTGCTACCAAAAAATTCCTATTGTTATGATTTCCAGTGATAGCGACATTGAATTAGTCGTTAAATGCATTGAAGCTGGAGCTGAGGATTATCTAGTAAAACCATTGAATCAGACTCTTTTGCGAGCGAGATTGGCTAACTGTATTGCTAGAAAAGAAGCTCATGATAAAGAGATAGCCTATCTAGCTAAAATCGAACAAGGACAAAAAACAATAGTAGCGCAGGAAAAAATGGCATCTGTCGGAGTTTTAGTCAGTTCCATTTCTCAGGAGCTAAAAAATCCATTGAATTTTATTATTAATTTTGCATCGGTAAGTTCTGAAATCTGCACAGAATTAATAGAAAAAACCGAGGCGAATAAAAGTAATATTTCCGGAAATTTTTTTGACTTTCTAATTAGTACCTTGGAGAAATTTAAATCTAACGTTACTAAAATATCTGACTATGGACAGAACTCAGATAAGATTATTAGATTTATGCTGGATCAGAGTAATACTTCTGGTGGAAGTAAATATCCATGCAATATAAATAAAATCATTGCCCAAACAATTAGTATGCTACTAGCTTCTTATAAATCAAATGGAATAACAACATTACCGAAAATAGACACTGAACTCGATAATGCATTACCGCATGTTATGATATCAGTGCAAACATTTAGCAAAGCTATATACAGTATACTGGACAATGCCGTTTATGCCGTTATTAGTAAATTTGAAGATGTAAGCTTGATGAAAATCAAAGTAAAAACCGAAAATGATGGATCATTTATAGGAATATCAATTTATGATAACGGAAATGGAATAAAACAAGATATTGTCGATAAGGTTTTCAATCCATTTTTCACAACAAAGCCCGAAGGAACAGGTCCTGGATTGGGATTATCTACTGCCAAAGAAGTTGTAGAAGATCACGGCGGCGTTATTTCAGTTAATTCTGTCGAAAATGAATTCACAGAATTTAAAATCCGTATGGAAAAGAAAACTAGTTAGCAAAAATTCCTAAAATCTAAAAACATTCCTTCTTCCAAGAAAAAAAAATTAATACCATCTTGAACTAAAGAAATGATATGTTAATATTTAATTACTCCGAGTTAGGAGTATTTTAAATTTTAATTAAGTTGGAGTTGAAAATGACAAAAACAGTGAAGTTTACACCTTTGAAGGATAGAGTTCTTGTAAAAAGGGTTGATCAGGAAGAAAAAAGCCCTGGTGGCATAATAATTCCGGAGACAGCAAAGGAAAAACCGATGGAGGGAGAAATCCTCGCGGTGGGTCCTGGCACTAGAGATGACCATGGAACGCTTCATGCTCTCGATGTAAAGGTCGGAGATAGAGTATTTTTCACAAAATGGGGCGGAAATGAGGTAAAAATCGATGGAGAAGAGTATACCATTCTTAAAGAGTCGGATATTCTAGGAATACTTAGTAAGTAAGGAGAGGAAAAATGTCAGCAAAAGAAGTAAAGTTTTCAGTTGATGCTCGTAGCAGGATGCTACAGGGTGTTGATGTTTTGGCGAGTGCTGTTAAAGTCACTTTGGGCCCTAAAGGGCGTAATGTTGTGATTCAGCGGAGTTTTGGTTCTCCAAAGATTACAAAAGATGGAGTTACCGTCGCAAAAGAGATAGAACTATCAGATAAGTTTGAAAATATGGGCGCTCAGATGGTGAAAGAAGCCGCAAGTAAGGCGAACGACCTTGCAGGTGATGGAACCACCACTGCGACCGTTTTAACTCAGTCAATCGTGAAAGAAGCTGTGAAGGTTGTCGCCTCAGGCGTTAATCCTATCGACTTAAAGCGTGGAATCGATGCTGGAGTTGGTGCGATCACAGAGATGCTTCAAACAGTTTCGAAAAAAATATCGACCAATGAAGAAATCTCGCAGATTGGAACGATTTCTGCGAATGGAGACGCGTCCGTCGGAGAAATGCTAGCGAAAGCGTTCGAAAAAGTTGGGAAAGAGGGTGTTATAACCGTTGAAGAGGCAAAGTCTCTGGAAACAGAACTTGAAGTAGTTGAAGGTATGCAGTTCGATCGCGGATATTGTTCTCCTTATTTTGTGACTAATTCTGAGAAAATGACCTGTGAGTTGGATAATCCTCTTATTTTAATACACGAGAAGAAACTCTCGGTGTTACAGCCAATGTTGCCTATTCTAGAAAAAGTTGCTCAATCCGGTAGACCGCTTCTTATTATAGCAGAGGATGTTGAAGGAGAGGCTTTGGCCACTTTGGTAGTCAATAAACTGCGCGGCGGTCTAAAGGTTGCAGCGGTGAAAGCTCCGGGGTTCGGCGATAGAAGAAAAGCTATGTTGGACGATATAGCTATTCTTACAGGCGGACAAGTTATAAGCGAAGAACTTGGTATTAAGCTAGACACGATCGACATGAAAATGCTTGGAAATGCGAAGAGGATTCTTATAGATAAAGAGAATACAACTATTGTCGATGGAGCAGGCGCGAAGCAAGATATAGAAGCACGTTGTGGTCAAATCAAAAAGCAAATGCAAGATACGACTTCTGATTATGATCGTGAGAAGCTTCAGGAGAGGCTCGCGAAACTTTCCGGCGGTGTTGCTGTAATAAGAATTGGTGGAGCAACTGAGTTAGAAGTAAAAGAAAGAAAGGATCGTGTTGAAGACGCAATCAATGCAACTCGTGCGGCTGTAGCGGAAGGAGTTGTTCCTGGCGGTGGTATTGCTTTGTTAAGAGCAATCAAAGTTCTATCAAATCTACAATCTAAAACTGATGATGAAAGGTTGGGAATTGAGATCCTGAGAAGAGCCATCCAATCTCCTGCTCGTCAGATAATCGATAATGCAGGACATGATGCTTCGTTGGTTGTTGGAAAAATCATAGAAAATGATAGTTTCAACTATGGATTCGATGCGAGAAAAGGCGAGTACGTTGATATGATAAAAGCTGGAATTATAGATCCAGTAAAAGTTGTCAGAATCGCGTTACAAAGCGCAGCATCTGTCGCAAGTATGATGGCTACTACGGAATGTATGGTCGCAGAAAAACCAGAGAAGAAGCCAGAAGCTCCAGCGATGCCAAGTGGAGGAATGGGGGGCTACGATTTCTAAAAAATTAAATTTCTTTACGATATTCGCAATGGTAGAAATACCATTGCGATTTTTTTTTACCAAGCCTCTTTTTTCCACAATTTCCATTCTTTTTGATTTCTCAAAAATAAGCATAGAGTGACTATTAAGAAAAATATAATAAAACCGCTGAAAATAAATCCGAAACATACAAGCCATTTTATAGATTTATTTCCAAGGTCATTGGTCCAATACAGTTGGGATAATTTTATTAGAGAAAAATACGTCGTAATTCCTCCTATGCATTGCACTAATATTTTGTACCAAAATGTTTGGGTAAAACGAATTTTCATTTTCCTATTTAAAAAATATACTAGCATAAAAATATTGAAAATTGCGGATAACGACGTACACACAGCTAAACCAAAATACTTTAAAAATGGAATTAATAGAAATAAAAATATTATATTTAGAAGTACTGAAAATACACTGAAAATTACGGGAGATTTCGTGTCTCCTGTTGCAAAATAAAGTGTAGAAAATATTTTAATTAATACGTACGCTGGTAATCCAATCGAAAAACCTACAACCATACTTGCTGTGATTTTCGCATGCTCTGCATCAAACTCACCTCTTTGAAAAGCTACGACAACTATTTGTTCGCTTAATGAAGCAAGTAAGGCGGTTGCGAAAATCGTCATAAAAAAAGCGAATAATAACCCTCTTTCTAATTCTGCCCAGGCTTTATCATATTCTTTTCGAACAATAAATCTTGATAATATAGGTAAAAGAGCAGTTCCAATGGCTATTCCTATAGTACCTAAGGGAAATTGATTAAGTCTATCCGCCAGATTTATACAGGTAATTGTTCCAGTTGGAAGATAGGATGAAATTGTTGTATCTACAAGTAAATTAAGCTGCCAAACTCCTGCTCCTATAATTCCAGGAACCATATTTTTCATGATATCTTTTACGTAACTAGTTATTCGGAAAAAGCCCATATAAATTATGAAACCGCTTTGTTTTACAGATCTAGATAGCAAATAAGACTGCGCAACTCCGGAAATAAGTATGAAAACGGTGGTAATATATACAGTAGCAACCTCTGATAAATTTAAGAAATGTCCTGTTAATAATCCAAAAAGCGAAAATATACTCATGAAAGAATGTGAAATTGCCGGTAAGGCAAATTTATTTATTGTGTTTAACACTCCTCCTAGAAAGGATGTGATTGAAATAAATATTAAATAAGGGAAAGCTATCCTTCCTAACGAGACAGTTAATCTGAATTTCTCTCCTGAAAAATCAAATCCAGATACCAACAGTTTTAAGATATAGGGACAAAATATTATAACGATTATCGAAAAAGGAATTAAAAATATTAGGAGAAATGAAAAAACCTCTGACAAAACCGCGTTGGCTTTATCTTTTCCTTCCTCATCTAGGATTTTAGAGAATCTAGGCAGAAAAGATGCGTTAAAAGCGCCTTCGGCAAAAATTCTTCTAAAGGTGCTTGATATTCTAAGCGCTACTAATAATGAATCAGAATACATTCCCGCGCCTAGACAAAACGCCATAACACATTCCCGAATTAATCCCACAATTCTACTGAAAAGCGTAAATCCACCAACCGTAGCAGCCGCTTTTGCTATGCTCATGCTGAACCTCTAATTCAATTTTTGTACAAAAGAATCCAATTCTTCGAAATTATTGAAATTAATTTCAACAACTCCGCCTTTACCCTTTAATTTTATATTGGCGTTTAGGCCAATTAAGGTGGAGATATGCCCCGCTAAAGTGCTGATTTCTGGATCTTGGTAATTGCTTTTTTGTTGTCTTACCATATTCTCAGTTTCTCTTACATTCAGGGATTGACTGACCGCCTGCTTAGCGATGGAGACTGCATTTTCTGTTCCGACCAGAGCACGCGCATGACCAAAACTAAGCTTTCCCTCTCGTATCAGGCTCTTAACATCATCTGGAAGAGATAATATTCTCAAAGTATTGGACACGTGACTGCGACTTTTCCCAACAATCCCTGCTAATTCTTCCTGCGTATGATTGAACTCTTCTATTAATCTCCTATAAGCCTCAGCTTCTTCAAGCGGATTTAAATCTTCCCGCTGGATATTCTCAAGAATAGCCACTTCCAGCTGCTCTTCTTCTTTCATATTCGTGACAATCGCAGGAATGTCCTTTAACCCGGCTATTTTAGAAGCTTTTAGTCGTCGCTCTCCGGCAACCAATTGATAACTTCCGTCATTAAGCTTAATAACAAGAATTGGCTGAATAACTCCGTTTCTTTTTATAGATTGAGCTAGAAAATCCAAACTTTCATCACTGAAGACTTGTCTCGGTTGGAATGGATTCCGTTTTACCAGGCTAACATCGATACTTACAACGCTCTTATCATTACCAAAAAGAGGCTCGTTAAGAAACGCCGATAATCCTCTTCCCAAATTTTTTTCTGTCATTTAGATTCTCTGCTCAAAAATTCTCTAGCAAGTTCAATGTAAGAAATTGCTCCTGCAGATTTTATATCATACAAGATCACCGGTTTTCCATGGGAGGACGCTTCACTGATTTTCACATTCCTTGGAACAATCGTATTGAATACTAAATTATGAAAATGACTTCGAACGTCTTTTGCGACAATGGAACTTAGACTATTTCTTCTATCGTACATCGTTAGCAGTATACCAGATACTATTAAATCCTTGTTTATTGTATTTCTCACGCCTTGAATGGTGTTGAACAATTGCGCTAATCCTTCTAAAGCGTAGAATTCACATTGAAGTGGAATAATAATTCTATTAGACGCATTTAGCGCATTTATGTTGATTAGTCCGAATCCGGGGGGACAATCTATTAGCACGTAGTCGTATTCCAATGTAGAAATAGATTTTTTCAACTTCGAATCACGTTCATGTTGAGTAGATAATTCGATTTCCGCTGCTGCTAAGTCTATCGTGGAAGTAATTATAGAAAGGCCCTTGATGTAAGTTTCCGTAACAATTTCTTCTGGGTTAACTAACCCTAGCAAAACTCCATAACTACTTTTTATTCCTCTATTTTTAGGAACACCCAGCCCTGTTGTTGCATTTCCCTGGGGATCAAGGTCTAGAACCAACACTTTTTTGTCGATCGCCGCCAACGCCGTTGCTAAATTCACCGTCGTAGTAGTTTTTCCGACCCCTCCTTTCTGATTGATTATAGCAACTACATTCGTCATATTACTGAATTGCGCTCTCTACAAAATTATTCACGCTCAATTTGTAATACATTTTTCTTATTTTTCCAAGAGAATAATAAAATGTAACTAATACCAATAAGATATTGATGGAGGAGCAGGAACGTGTATCGAAAAATGCGCGCTGAAGGTGTTGAGGCTGAATACCATCAACCCAGGCATCAAAGCTGGAATCATGAACAACCTGCAGCCGAAAACGTTGGTATTAAAAGATCTGCTAAGGAAGCCGTTTCCTCTGATTGAGGATGGAGCAGGAAATACGTTTTGGATTTATCTAAAAAAATATTTTGCAAAATATTGGTGATTTTAACGATTTGTAAAAGTTTT
>JAIRMQ010000033.1 GCA_031258575.1 Holosporaceae bacterium
ATTTCCGCGTATACACAGCGCATTTTAGGTTGCTTGGCATGAAGAACTTAAAAAATTTTAATGAGCGATTTAAAATTTTCAATCTTCTTATGAATGAACGGCAAAGCACGCCTAATCAAATCTTTTCATTTTTCCCCTTGCCTCACTTCTGAGTATCTATTCCATGGAAAGGGTCTTAAATAAGCGCTAAAAGCTATTTTAAAATACTTGCAAATGGGAGATAAAATTAATAAATTCTATTACGTGCGGGTGTAGCTTAATGGTAAAGCCCCGGCCTTCCAAGCCGATGACGTGGGTCCGATTCCCATCACCCGCTCCGTTTTCTTCAAGGGGCACAAAGATTTGATGGCTGCAAAATCGTTCTGCAAGATATTTTCTAATTCTTTAATACATTTGCTATTCGTTATCGTTTTAGCTTTAGTCTACTATTCTAAATTAAATCCTAACACGGTGCGCTTTTTTCTCACGATAAGCGTATGCCTGAGAGAATTACTGATATTCGTTCTTCCTTTTTTACTTTTTAGCTTTGTCGCTGTGGCTTTATCAGCTATTCCCCGTGAGGGAATGTTATTTGTTCTAGGATTGATGATATTGGTTATGGTATCTAATTTTATTAATATAATAATTGCGGGAAGCGTAGGTTTTTTTATCCTTTCTGATGCCAAACCCCTTCCAATATCAGATACAGGAATGATTTTCACTCCTTTTTTCGAGTTAAATCTTCCAGTCGTTGCTGAAACTATACATGCGCTTTTTGCAGGTATTATTATTGGGCTGTTAAATTCTTTTTATCCGAATAAATACGTTTCTTTCGTAATACATTTTATTCATGATTACGTATTGAAATTCATGAAAAAAATTTTCATACCTCTACTACCGATTTTTGTGGGGGGATTTCTTTTAAAGCTCTTTTCGGAAGGTCGTATGACAGGTTTTTTAGAGAGAAATACCGGCGTTTGCGTAATGATGTGCGGTTTTTTGATGGGGTATTTGGCCATATGGTTGCTGGTAGCCTCTTCTTTTAATCTCAGCAGAAGTATTGAAATTTTAAAAACGACTTTTCCTGCGATAGTGACGGCTTTTAGTACTATGTCCAGTGCGGCTGCTCTTCCGCTTTCTCTCGCCGCTGCAACTAAAAATACAAAAGATAAAGTTTTAGCGGATGCAGTAATGCCTTTGACTTTGAATTTCCACATGGTTGGAGATACTATAATTGTTCCTATAATTGCTATGATAGTAATGTTGGCCTTTGATCATCCTCTTCCAAGAGTATCTAATTTTATGGCGTTTGGAATATTCTTTGTATTGAATAAATTTGCAGGAGGAGGAGTTCCAAGCGGAACAATAATGGTAACAGTTCCCGTTTTAAAAAAATATCTGGGTTTTGATGATTCAATGATTGCCTTCATAATCGCTTTCTATGGTGTTATGGATCCGATTTCGACCTGTGGAAACGTTTCTGCAAATAATTTTTTTGTTATAATATTCCAGAAAATTAGAAATCGTTTTAAAAAACGAGTGCGATGGATTAATTTGAAGATCGAATGAAAGAAGAAGATTTAAAAAAGGACATAGAAGCTTTGTGGAGCAGTAAGGATCTTGAAAATACCTCTTCAGTTAATGAAGTTATGCAAAAATTGGACGAAGGAGTATTAAGAGTAGCTCAAAAAAATGAAGAAGAGTGGAACGTTAACGAGTACGTTAAAAAAGCCATTTTACTTTATTTTAAAATTGCAAAATCTAAGTTAATACCCGGGAATGAATGTAATTTTTTCGATAAAGTTCCTCTTAAAACATATAATTGGAGCGAATCTGATTTCGTTAGAGCAGGATTCAGAGCGGTTCCTGGAAGCATAGTGAGGTATTCCGCGTATATCGCAAAATCAGTTGTTCTTATGCCGAGTTTTATCAATGTAGGCGCTTTCGTTGATGAAGGAACGATGGTTGATACGAATGCTCTTGTCGGAAGTTGCGCGCAGATTGGGAAAAAATGTCACATATCAGATGGCGTAACAATCGGAGGCGTTTTGGAACCACTACAGGCCAATCCAGTCATTATTGAGGATAATTGTTTCATCGGTGCGAAAAGCGCAGTCCTTGAAGGAGTTATTGTTGGAGAAGGATCAGTTCTGGCGGCAGGAACGGTTTTATCGGGTTCAACGAAAATATTAAATCGTGAAACCAAAGAAATATCCTACGGGAAAATCCCGCCTTACTCGGTCGTTGTTCCAGGGACCTATCCTTCAGGAAATGTGAATATTTGCTGTGCGGTAATTGCAAAGCAAGTTGAGGAACAAACTCGTTCGAAAGTTTCAATAAATGAGCTCTTGAGATTATAATTGTACTGATTATTTTGTATGTGGTAATCTTTAGAAAAGTTATGAGGTGGTATGACTACAGAAGAAAGTCCACTTATATCATTAGAGGATGTTATGCTTCATTATGGAGGAGCTCCTGTTTTGAAGAATATATCTCTGTCGCTTCACAAAAAGTCGTTTCATTTTCTCACGGGAGCGAGTGGGGCTGGCAAAACTTCTTTTATGCGCCTGCTTTATATGGGCATTAAGCCTTCATCTGGAACCTTAAAAATTTTTGAAAAAAATGTGTCGATGGTTTCTTCAGAGGAGAAATGTAAAATCAGACAGCGTATAGGCGTAGTCTTTCAAGATTTCAACCTCCTGGATCATTTGACGGTTTTAGAGAATGTCGCGCTGCCCTTAAAAGTTATGGGAGATTTTCCAACACATAGAGAATATCAGGCTAAGGAAATTTTAGATTGGGTAGGGTTAGGAAATTGTTTCAATATTCTTCCTAGCGCGCTTTCCGGTGGGCAAAAACAGAGAGTCGCTATAGCGAGGGCTGTTATTACGCAACCTGATCTTCTGTTAGCAGATGAGCCAACAGGAAACGTGGATGAAAAAATAGCAAATAAGCTAATGAGCCTATTCTATGGAATGCATAAAATGGGGACGTGCGTTGTCGTTGCTACTCATTATCGGCAATTTGTTGATAAATTCCATTATAATGAGCTTAATATTGAACATGGACGAATTATTGATAAAACAAAGGAGAGCTCGGAGCAATGAATTTTTCTTCAGATTATGATTTCGATTTCAAGAGTGATAGATCAAATAAATTCGTGCCTTTCATTGTGGGTTTCTTGATGTACTCTGTAACCATCGCAGTAATAAGCGCTTTTTTCACATATAGTTTGACATCAAAATGGAAAGATGCGTTAAACGGTCGTATAACAATAGAATTCCAATCAAATATTAAAGGAGCAGGGGAGGCTTTAACCGAAAAACAAGAAGAAGAAATAGAAAAAACGATAAAATCAACTGCCGGAATTAAATCCGCAAGAAGATTACGTGAAGCGGATATCCTGAAAGTGATAGAACCGTGGCTAAATGGAACTGCTATTCCCGATGATTTCCCGTTTCCTGTAATATTCGATGCAGAAGCTCAAAGGGACGTATCAATTGATCTTCTTTCTCTGTCGGAGAAACTATCTAAAATTTCTAGAGGAGTTAGGATACATAATCATGCTACCTGGTATGGGGCAATTGAAAAAATCAGTAATGGTTTATTTAGTTTTGCTATTATCTTATCTATTCTAATTTTCGTTACCGTCTGTTCCACGATAATCTTTATAACGGGAAAAATGCTAAACGTACATCACAATATTGTAAAGATATTACAATTGATAGGTGCAAATAGCACTTACATTGCATCTCAATTTAGAAAATATTACTTTTTCATGGGATGTAAATCTTCGTTAATATCGATTGGATGCAGCTTACTAACTATGGTAGGAATTATTTCTATATCTAATCCTGATGTATGGAGTGTTGTAAAATACATACTAATTACAATTGTAGTACCACTTGTTACCACCGCATTAATAATGGCTACCTCCAAGAATACGGTGTTATTCTTTCTAAAAAGTGATCGATGGATCAACTAATGAAAAAAATCTGTAAATTTTTCAGAATTACATTGATCGTCTATATTGTAATATTCTGTATTTTTGTAATATGCGTAGTTTCTCATCGAAACAATTATGACCTAGTCTTTGATAATATCGTAGTGCTAACTGGTGGGCACAATCGTATTTCCTATGCGATAGGATCCGCGAACGTATACAAACCAAAAAATATATTTATATCAGGAGTTTATGAAAAAACTACCTTCAAAGATATTATGCAAAATAGATCAACGAACGGAGCGCGAGTTATTTTAGGCAGAAAGGCTCAAAATACTCAGGAAAACGCTACGGAAATAAATGATTGGATAAAGCAAAATAACATATCCGAGATTTTGCTTATTACTTCGGACTATCATCTTCCTCGCAGTATCGCAGAGCTTCGACATGTCAATTCTGATTTGAAAATATTTCCTTGTGCTGTTAAATCGGAGTTTAATCTTAGATTCATAGGCAGATGCTTGAAAGAGTTTCACAAAGTGACCTATGTTTACATCAGAAATTTTCTTAGTAAAATAATTGGAAGATTTTAATGCTGATCCTAAGATCCATTATTTTTAATGTTATCTTTTATTTTGTGGTATCTGCTTCACTAATTTTGGCTTCTCCGTTAATATTTTTTAAAAAAGAATACGCATTTATTTTTTGGCGTTATTTATCAATATTGCTCGGCTTTATTACAGAAAAAATTGGCGGAATAAAGTTTACTGTCGAGAATGAGCATTTAATTAAGAATTCGGCGATATACGCTATTCGTCATGAATCTACATGGGAAACTCTAATACTTATTCAAAAATTTCAAAAACCAATTTTTGTTTTAAAAGAAGAATTATTAAAAATTCCATTATTCGGAATAATGTCGAAAAAAACGGGAACTGTAGCAATTAAAAGAAGTGAAGGTGTAAGGTCCCTCATGAATGCATTGAAAGCCGTAAAAGCTTCGTTATCCGAAGGGCATCCTGTGATAATTTTTCCAGAAGGAACGCGCGTTGTATCCGGGAAATATGTCCCCTTGAAAAGGGGGATTGCGTTGTTCTATCAGAAGGCTAATTGTCCTGTTATTCCTATTATACATAATTCTGGTCGTTTTTGGCCCCGTCGTGGATTCATAAAAAAGCCAGGAACTATTACACTGAGAATTTTGGAGCCAATCGCTCCTGGTTTATCGCAGGAAGAATTTTTGGAAAAACTCAATGCAGTGTTTGGTGAAGAAGTTAGACGCTTGAAAGGATAATAAATGTCGTTGGATACAACACTTGATAAGGTATTGGAACGCTATGAATCATTAAAAGAGCAAATGCTAAAATGCGCTGGTGATTCCGAAAATTTTATAAAATTATCCAAAGAATTCGCCGATCTGGAAGATTTAGCTGCTATTACTACTAAATACAAAAAATCCAAAGAAGAATTATTAAAATTAAAAGAAATAATCAATGGTCCCAATATGGATTCAGATTTCAAAGAGCTTGCGTCTGGAGAAATCGAAGATTTAAATTTGGCCATTCCTGTACTTGAAAAAGAAATAAAATTAATGTTAATTCCAAAAGATATAAATGATGAAAAAAATGCAATCATAGAAATAAGAGCCGGAACTGGAGGGGATGAAGCGGGGCTTTTTGCTTCGGATCTTTTTAGGATGTATCAAAAGTATTCTGAATTTCGCGATTGGAAATTCGACGTACTTTACGCTAATGAATCTGGTATTGGGAGCATTAAAGAAGCTTCCGCCTCTATTTCTGGTAAGGGAGTTTTCGCTTATCTAAAATTCGAATCTGGTGTACATAGAGTACAAAGAGTTCCAGTGACTGAATCAAGCGGACGTGTACACACTTCTACTGCAACTGTTGCTGTTCTTCCGGAAGCAGAGGAAGTGGATGTAAAAATCGATGATGGAGACTTGAAAATCGATGTTATGAGAGCTTCTGGTGCTGGTGGACAGCATGTAAACAAAACAGAAAGTGCGGTAAGAATCACTCATATTCCCACTGGAATAGTCGTTGTTCAACAGGAAGACCGCTCTCAGCATATGAATCGAATGAAAGCAATGAAGATTCTTCGTGCAAAATTATATGAACTTGAAAGACAAAAGCTTCATTCGGAAAGAGCGGATAATCGTCGTTCTCAAATTGGTACCGGAGACAGATCAGAACGTATACGTACATATAATTACCCTCAAGGAAGAGTTTCTGATCATAGAATTAATTTAACTCTCTATAAATTACCGCAGATAATGGAGGGGGAAGGGCTCGATGA
>JAIRMQ010000021.1 GCA_031258575.1 Holosporaceae bacterium
CTATGTAATTAATTACTTCCTTCCTCAAATCTTCGCTATAGGCATTCATAAAAATACTCCTTTAATTGCAATCCTTAGTTTAGCATATCAAAACGTACTTCTAAAGCGATTTAGGTATAAAGTCTTGTTTAGCAAATCTGCCTGTATAAAAGCTTGTTTAGTGTGAACATCAATTGCACGGACCTTACTTTCTGTAACACGACTCGCACAAATAGTAGAAATAGCACCTTTTTTATGTTGAATAGATAGGCATGAAATATATTATAAATTACGGTTTTCACAAAAAAATGCACAGAACAAAGGAAATAATATTCTCTCTTTGAGATATACTCGGCTAAATACCACATGTATAGATAAAAAGCTTGGAAAAACAAATAGATAGCTTAATGACTATAGAATGAGCAAAGTACAATAACAGTATGAAAAAACGCGTTTTTTATATCATAACTATAAAGTTATTAACAGGGTTATCCACAGCTTTAGTTAATACGGTAAAAATAGGTTTAAGACCGCAAAAGCGGCTATTACACGAATTTGCGCTGACGGGATTCCTCTTTGCGGATATGGAATGAATATTATAAAACATGGTTTCCTCTATAATTTGTTTTTCTCGAAAATTTTATCGAATATTTTTCTGACAATTGGAGCGGCAATCATTGCACCTCCACCTCCATGTTCTACTAAAATTGCAACTACATATCTTGGACATTTGTAAGGAGCGCATGCTGCAAAAAAAGCATGGTCTCTAAGCTCCCAGGGAAGAAATTTTTGATTCATTCCAGCTTCATTCGCCTTAATCGTTCTTACTTGAGATGATCCGGTTTTTCCAGAAATACCATAGTCCGTATTGCAAGATCCAGCAGCAGTACCCGAGACACAGACTTGATGCAACGCTTCCTTTATTATTTTCGCATGCGTTGAATCAATAGGATCGGAAGCCAAGTTCTTTCTGGCGCTTTTTATTAGAGTGGATGAAAAATTATAATCTTCATTATATAATTTTCCCATCATATTCGCTATCTGTATCAAGGTTGCTAAAAGAGCCCCTTGCCCTATTCCAACTATTGTAGTTTCATACGGTTTCCACGTTGATCCGTATCTCAAAAATTTCCACCTTTTAGTTGGAAGTAAGCCTGGATTCTCGTTCGTCAGTTCTATGCCGCTTTTTACTCCGAAACCAAATTTTTTAGCGTACTTTACAATGTTATCAATTCCCACTTTTTTGGCTAATTCGAAAAAATAACAATCGCATGAAAACTTTATAGCCTCTTGAAGGTTCATCCACCCATGCCCACTTCGATTCCAGCAATGAAACGTATGATTATCCTGTTTTAATTTTCCGGCACAAAATACTCTATCTTTTGGAGATATAATTCCTTCGCTGAGAGCAGCAAAAGCTACAATGATTTTGAAGATAGATCCGGGAGGATAAGAACAATTTATCGCTCGGTTAAGTAAAGGAAACAGACGATTATTTCCGATATCTTCCCACTGCTTTTTAGTCATTTTATTGGAAAAAATGTTAATATCAAACGAAGGAACTGATACCATGGCTATAACTTCACCATTGGATATATCTAGAACAACACAGGCTCCAGCTTTTTCTGATAAAAGCAAGTTATATATATAAGATTGTAATTGAGAGTCGATGGAAATGCAGATATCTTCTCCGTCTTCCGGTTTTTGCGAATTAATAATTCGTATTTTTTTCCCAGCTGCATTCATTTCTTCCTGAATATTTCCTATTTTTCCCGTTAAATGATCGTTGAAAACTGTTTCAATTCCTGTTTTTCCAATTAGAAATTGCTTGCTATCCTTAGATACATATCCGATGATATGACTCATTTCCAGAGGTATAGCATAACTTCGAGTATAGGTATTTTCTATTGAAATTCCGTCTAGTTTAAATAGAGTCATCGATATTTTGGCATATTCATCCCAAGATAGTTCCTCTTTAAGAGAGATAATCGGTAATTTTCTTTTTCTTGAATCTACTATTCTTTCGTTGTCTGCCTCGCTAAAACTAACAAAGTTTTTTAAGAAATCTATTTTTTGTAGAAAATTTTCATATTTATCCATAATAAGTTTATGCTTACGAGGACTGTTTGCTACTACTTTACCATCTGATGTTATAATGCATCCTCTTTTCGGGAAGATAGGAGATAAATGGACACTATTTCTCTCTGAAAGCATCCGATATTTATCTGCGTCTTTTATCTGTATCACATAAAGCTTCGCGATTAGCAATAAATTTAAAAGGACTATAACAATTAGAACTACTTTGATTCTGGAGTTGATTTCATCCTTATCGCTACTATAGTTTGGCATTAATTCCTCTATTCTTGAAGTAGTATACAAAAACTACAGCTTTCAAGGAACTCTCATTAAAGCTACGACCAAGGACGTTCTTTACTTTTGTTAGATAAACGGTTTTCGGAGGTGGTATAGATTATTTCCGCACAATCAGAGTTTTTGTCAATTAAAATCGTGTTCGGAATGCTTGGATTATCAGTTATAATTACTTTTTGATTATTCAATGTAGCAGAATAAGTATTATCGGCGATTCTGGAGATGTATTGACGACATCCTTCGGCGTTAAATTTTTCTCTCTTCTCAAAACCAATTGATTTCGCCCACGCTGTTGACATAGATCGAAAATATCCAAGATGATTGAAACAAGCACATTTTTCCGTTTTTATTCCTATTACTTTTCCTTTGGGAGAGATGAAGATATTGGAAGTCGGATAAAAAAAATAAAAAACTCCCCCAATAACCAATCCGAGAAGTCCTAGAAAACGTATTTTATGATGAATGAGGAGCAAAATAATTCCAGAAAAAATGAAAATAGCCATGTTCAACGAAGTTGGGGTGGGCATTACGAAATAAGATCCAGGTAATTTAGAAGAAAATTCGGAAATTTTAATGAGGAGTTTTACTCCATATCCAACTAATATAATAAAAGGCTGTTCTAGACCGAATATCATGAGAAATAACGCAATTACCGCGACAGGCATAACAAAAAATGTCATTAAGGGAATAGAAACTATGTTGGCCGCAATACTATTAAGTGTCAGTTGATTAAAGGTATTTATCGAAAATATAGAAGTTGGAATAGACGCTACAATGGTTGTCGCTATAACGCTAAAAAATGTCTTGAATGTTCCAGAAAAATCTCGAAAGCGCTCATATAAAGCTACAATAGCCATTACAGCGCTAAAAGACATTTGAAAACTTGGAAATAATATTACTTCCGGCATAGAAATCATAATAATAGTTGCGGCAATTGCAACAGATCTCATTGTTAGAGCGCGTCTATCCATTAATATGGCTAAGATAACTATAGTGTGCATAATAAATGCACGGATTGAGGGAATTGACTTTCCAGAAATATAGAGGTAAAATAAAACCGTTATCCATGAAATTACAGCGGCAATTTTCTTTATATTGAAAAACATACTAACCCTTGGAATGCAGCATAAAAAAATGCGGAAAAGCCAAAATACAAAAAATCCAATGATTCCCATATGAAGACCAGAAATCGCGAGTAGATGAGCAGTTCCAGAATTCGCAAAATAGCTACGAACTTCTTTAGAAATTTCAGATTTATTTCCAGTAATCAGAGCTTTAGTAACTGCCCTTGTCGCTTCAGGAAGGGATTTTTCAATTTTTTGATCTATGCGATATCGAAGTTGCTCGATAAAAAAGCACCATGAATTAGCAAGAGGAGCTTTGAGTATTTTGGGCTGCTTAGTAGCGAATATTCTCGCATTAATTCCTTTAAAATATTGCTGTTTTTTGAAATCATAAGCTCCTGGAAAAAATTGAGGAGTCAGTGGAGATAAGATTCCATATACTAGCACTTTAGTTCCGGGAACATAATCCTTTTCGGAACTCATTGCTGCTTTGCCTCTCCATGTGAGACTGATTTTTTTTAATTTTGGATACTTTCTGCTTTTTATGCTTTCAATAACCAAGTGCAATCCTTTTTCGGTTTTTTCGCTTAGTTCTACAGTTCCGACTAACGAAGTGGGAAAATTGCTCTTTGTTTTCAGTATGAAAGTATCGATGGTTTTAGTTCTTACTTGAGATAAGAAAAAGCCGAAACTTATAGTAAAGAAAATGCTCAAAACGAGCCTATACCTTTTAAAAAGGAAGTATGAAGATAATAAGGAGATGAAAACTATTGAATTAATTAAGAAATTTGGCTCTTTGTCCGCAGAAAAATACAAAACTATTCCTATTCCAATGCCTACGGGAATAAAATTCGGTAATCTGTGTTTTTCATTTTCTAAAAAATCATAGACGGAGTTTTTAAAATTAAAATACATTTACTCTTAACCACTTAATCTATAGAATAAAGCCAATTATTTTATGAAGAGTAAAAATGGGTGTGGTAACGCGTTTTGCACCTTCTCCAACGGGTTTTCTACACATAGGAGGAGCAAGAACTGCTTTATTTAATTGGCTTTGGGCGCGACATTGTGGAGGAAAATTTCTTTTACGTATTGAAGATACTGATCGGGAAAGATCCACTCAGGAAGCGGTTGACGCTATATTTAACGGGCTAAAGTGGCTAGGAATAGATTGGGATGAAGAACCGGTTTTTCAATCATCTCGCCTTCAACGTCATATCGAATTAGCGCGTAAACTCGTAGATGAAGGTAAAGCGTATTACTGTTACTGTACTCCGGAAGAACTAGAAGCTATGCGCGAAGAAGCGAAAGCAAAAGGACTTTCCCCAAGATATAACAGAATGTGGAGAGATCGGGATAGTAAAGATGCTCCTCAAGGAGTGAAACCAGTAATTCGTTTGAAAATGCCAGTCGATGGAGATACTGTATTGAGCGACTTGGTCCAAGGAAAAGTAGTTGTAACAAACGATCATTTGGATGATGTAATCTTGGTTAGGAGCGATGGAAGCCCCACTTTCATGTTATCTGTCGTTGTGGATGATCACGATATGGGAATAACTCATGTCATTCGTGGAGATGATCATTTAACAAATACTTTTAGGCATATAAGAATATTCGAAGCATTTGGTTGGAAAGTTCCGCAGTATGGGCATATTCCTCTCATCCATGGAGTAGATGGGGCAAAGTTATCTAAGCGGCATGGAGCTCTTGGAATTGAATCATATCGCGATATGGGATATCTGCCGGAAGCTATCTGTAATGGTCTTTTGAGACTTGGATGGTCCCATGGAGACGATGAAATCATTTCCCAACAGCAAGCAGTTGAATGGTTTACACTAGAAAATCTTGGGAAATCAGCTTCCAGGTTGGATTTCATGAAGCTTGCGAATTTAAATGGGTATTACCTTCGTAAGGCGAGTAATGAGCGGCTTTTAGAAGAATTGCTAAAATTAATTGGAAAGGTATCCAAAGAAAAGGAAGAACGCCTTTTGTTAGGAATGAACGGTTTAAAACAAAGGGCAAAAACAATGCTTGAATTGCGAGATTTATCCTCAATTTATGTCGATGATTTTCATCGCGCTGAAGTATCAAAGGAAAATGAGGGTATTTTACACGCCGTTGCTGCTGAATTAAAATCCGTAGATAATTGGACTGAGAGTAACCTTGAGCAAATATTAAGAAGTTGGGCAGATAGGAGTAATTTTTCTTTTGGAAAAGTAGCGCAGTCTATCAGAAGTCAGCTAACTGGACGGAAAATTACTCCTGGAATATTTGATATGCTATTTTCTTTTGGGAAAACAGAAAGTTTGCGTAGAATTGAGGCAGTTTCGATACAAAGGAAGAAAAGGATGTATTAATGAAAAAAAAACATTTTTTATTTTTTACGTCAGCCATGTTTTTATTCGATTGTAATGCAGTGACATTCGAAGAAGCAGTTATCGGGGCGTATAATAATAATAAAAAGTGGTTATCTGCTCAGATTGAAAAGAAAATACAGGACGAAAAACTTATATCAAAAAAGATGACGTTTTTGCCGAGCATTGAAGGACAACTTCGCACTTCCAGGACCAAATCAGAGATTTCAAAAACAGAAGGTAATCCGACAACACAAGAAAAAGTTCATTCTCGGGATTCAAGTAAGCAAACAAACACAGAGCTTGTACTCAATGTTAAGCAAAATTTATTCAATGGTTTTTCTACCATAAACAGTACAAGAGCTCAAGAAAACAGGACAAATGCAGCCTTTCATGGGTTAAAACAATATGAACAAGAAAAATTAATTGCCGAAGTGTTAAAGGCATATCTAGGTGTTTGGATATCTCTCCAAAAAGTAACAGCATATCGAGAGAAAGAAAATAATCTACACAAGAGCCTAGAAGCTATGAAGAACATGTTATTAGCAGGAACCAAGACTCGAGCTCAAGTTGCAGAAATGAATGCGAATTATCAAAAAGCTATTTATGAAAGGATTGCTGCAGAAACAGAATTGTCTACTGAAAAATCCGAATTTGAAAAATTAACTGGTATAAAAGCGGAAAACAATTTTAAATTGCCTGATTTGAATTTTGAGATGCCGGAAAATGCAGAAAAGTTAATAGCTATTGCCATGTCAAAGAATCATTCTATCCTGAATTCTCGATTTACAGAGGACGCAGCTCAAAACGAATTAAATTCTGCTAGAGGAGCCTTGTCTCCGAGCTGCGATTTAGCGGTGTCTGCCGCAAGAAGTTTGAAAAAACAAAGGTATAATAATTCGCAAAATGAATATACTGCTTCTCTTAATGTAACTATTCCTATTTTTCATAACGATGGATCTAATGGAAATTCATATTCAGCTATTAAAATGGCAGACCAGACCGCACTAAAGGCTAAAATCGACAAAGAAGATACTATTCTGGATATAAAAAAACAATGTATAGACAACTGGAATAAGTCCGTTTCAGCAGAGGCACAAATAAAAGCCAGTCGAGAAGGAGTAAGAAGTGCCGAATTGACTTCTGAAAGCAATCAAGAAGAGAGTATAATGGGCACTAAATCCAGTACGGAAATTTTATCCGCTGAAAATAATTTATTAGATACTCGCATAGATTACGCTAAAGCTCGAGCACAAAAAGTGCTTGCTTGTTATGGGATTTTAGTATTATGCGGAGCAGGTGATTTAAATTCGCTGCTGTGTAAAAATCATAGACCGAAAAGAAGAGGAAAATAATGGAGAAAAACTCGGAAATGTCTTTAGATGAAGTTCTATCGTCTATAAAAAAAATGGTAATAGACGAAAACCCTCCAGTTCTTGATTTAACTGACATGGTAACGAGAGATGGAAGTATTGTGAAAATCAAAAAACCTGGATCAGAAGAATCAGATATGAGTTCCTTTTTAAAGCTTGCGCAAGAAAGTGCAGAAATTGATCCTGAAAGAAAAAAGAATGAATATATCGCGCGTGGACTAAAAAAAGGTCCCATTGTATCAACAGATGTTTCATCTTCTCCTTTTATTTCGGCTAAAACCGCAGAATATGAGAACCTTAAAAAACCGGATCATCTAGAAGAATCAATAAAAAAAATGGCGGCGACAATGATAAAGGACTGGCTAGATGGGCATCTCCCACCGCTCGTAGAAAAAAAATTAAAAGAAGCTTTATCATCTAATGATTGGATAGAAGAATATCTTGCTACGCTAGTGGAGAAAAAATTAAAAGAAACTTTGCCGCCTTTGTGTCAGAAATGGGAAAAAGAAACATTGCCGCAGATGGCCAATCAAATGGCTGAAAAAAAGACGCAGGATCTAGTTAAAAAGGTCATACAAGTCATAAAGCAGGAATTAACTTTAACCAACTGATTATAGGAATAATTATCAGCGATGGTGTAAAATCCAGGAGAAAATTTGCTAGAACAAAATGATCTACTGTTTCAGACGATAGATTGTTGTTTCTTTAATTACTGTTTTTCTTAAGCCTATAAGACCTAATATATTTGGAATAACCATTAATCCTGTAACTATATCAGCCAACACAAATATTAGGTCTATATTAAAAAATGGTCCAATCATAACGAAAAATAAAAACAAAATTCTATAGGGATTAACAGCTTTCATTCCACAAAGATATTGGATGCATTTTTCTCCATAATAATTCCATCCAATTATTGTGGTAAAAGCGAAAAATAAAATACCTAAATTCACAATGCATTTACCGAGTTCTAAGCTACCTAATCCCGCTCCGAATGCATAGGAAGTCAGTAATGTTCTGTCTATCGCACATTTTGAACTAAAAATAGAGGTTTCTCCTGCTGTAATTATTAAAACAAGACCTGTCATTGTACAGACAATTACTGAGAAAAACGCTCCAATCATTGAGACAAGTCCTTGTTTTACAGGAGAATCCGTTTTAGCGGCAGCTGCCGCTATAGCCGCGCTTCCCAAGCCAGCTTCGTGCGAAAAAACGCCTCGACACATTCCTAAATGAAGAGTATTTAGAAAACTTCCCCCTATTCCTCCGATAATTGATTTGGGGGAAAAAGCTTCGACAAAAATGGAACTTAAAGCCGACGGAATCATATTTATGCGCGCTAGCAAAATGAAAATAGCTGATCCGATGTAGAAAACACTCATTACAGGAACTATTTTCTCTGAGACATTAGATATCCTAGTAATTCCCTCAAAAGTTATTAACGCAACGATAATTACAAGCAATATTATTGTAACAATATTTGGTACCCCAAAAGAAGATGCTGCCGCAGCTATTGAATTGGACTGAACCAAAGTTCCAATTCCAAGCAGAGCTACACAAACTCCAGAAAAAGCGAACAGTTTTGCTAATACTTTATTTTTTAGTCCTTTTTCTATGTAATACATAGGACCACCAGATGTTCCTCCGTCATTCTCTACGCATCTATATTTCACTGCCAGAAAACCTTCCGAATACTTTGTTGCCATTCCCAGGAAACCGCTGACCCAAATCCAAAACAGAACACCTGGACCGCCGATTGCAACCGCTAAGGCGACCCCTACTATATTTCCGGTGCCAAGAGTTGCGGATAACGCAGTACAAAGCGATGCGTAATTAGATATATTTCCCGCTAAATTAAAGGAATGTTTTTTCCCTTCAAGCGATAGTTTGATCGCGAATTTTAAATACCTGAATTGTGGGAAATTCATTTTAAACGAGAAATATGCGCTTAGACAGAGTAATGCAGTAATTAATGGATATCCCCAAATTATCTGGCTCGTTTTTGTAATAAAAAAAACAATTTGTTCCAAAATTCCTCTCATTCCAGAAAAAAACAAATTCAGTTTAGGTATGAAATCTTTCCGTTTGTGTTTTCCTGTAAAAAACCATAATTCTCAAAGGATATTACTAGATTTTGATCAATACTTTCTATTGAGGAATGCATTAATATATTGTTTTTTTATAACTGCAAGTCGTTTTTGCAATAACATTTTTTACAAAATTAACTCTATGTAAATTTTTTTGCCTTATCATGACATTGTAACAAAATACGGACACACATATGACAGAGGAAATTTTGCACAAAGTAGAAGGTCGGATAAAGTGGTTCAACATGTTCAAGGGATTTGGGTTTGTCGAAATACAAGGAATCCCAGAAGATGTGTTCTTGCATTTTTCTGTAATTGATAAAACAAAAATGGAGCAACTTAATAATAACGATATAATCCTTTGTAATATTGCTAAAACTGATAAAGGATATCAAGTTAGTGAAATTATCACGCTATTGCAATCTGGTAAGTACGAGGTAAAGGACGATGGTCCAAAACAATTTTCCGCTATAGTAAAATGGTTTAATCCATCTAAAGGATTCGGTTTTGCTCAGATAGAATCCGGAAAGGATGTTTTTATACATTCTAGCATTTTAAAGAAGCGCAAATTAGCATCGATAGAACCAGGAGAGAAAATTGAACTTATAGCTCGTCGTACCAATCTTGGATATGAAGCTATTGATATAATCTTATAAATCCTATTGAGGGAAAATGAGAATTTTTGCATTATTATACAGTTTTATCTTTGCTACTCTTTCAGGGGAAAGTAATCTAGATAAATTTCATGATTTTATGGTGGGAGGAATGTGTCCGCCTAAAAATTCAGAAAATTCTTCGGAGGATTCTGCATTAATCATAAAACGTATACAAGAAGTAGATAATTCGTTGCAAAAGAGTTTTGCCTCCCTAAGTGAATCTACAAGCACTCTTGTAAAGATGAATCAATCTTTAGAGAATTCCACAAAAAATGAAGAAGAAATACCTGAAGAAAATCAGGAGGAAGATCTATAAAATCCTTAAAATAGATCAAAAACGAATCAGAAGACTGGTTATTCACAAAAAAACAACAAGCACCTTGGAAGTATTAGAATAAAAATTAAGTCTCCATCGTCGTTTTAATACTTCTCTAGAATGGTGACATTTTTCTTAAAGTAAATTATACTTATGCATATCTTCGCATTTTTGCGGAGTTTATATCAATTAACAAAACTAATGGAGTAATAGAATGGCGTTTTTCAAAGATAGTCTTCGTGTCACATCTGATCATCCAATGCATGTCTTAAAAAGGAATGGGGCTAAAACAGATTTTGATTCTGAAAAAATTGTAAATGCCATAAAAAAAGCTGGAATCGAAACGAGAGAATTTGGAGAAGAAGAAGCCAGGCATTTGACGTTTAAAGTTCTAAAAGTTTTAAAGCATAGAGAGAATCGAGAAACTCCAGATATTGAACAAATTCAGGATATCGTTGAGCAAGTTTTAATCGGAGAGAATTATCTTAAAACCGCTCGCGCTTATATCATCTATCGAGAAAAACATGGAGAAATGAGACGAGATAAAAAAAATCTCGTAGATGTAGTTACATCTATCAATGAATATTTGGATCGTCTTGATTGGCGAGTGCAAGCGAATGCTAATCAGGGATATTCTCTCGGCGGTATGATTCTTAATATCTCTGGAAAAATGGTTGCCAACTATTGGCTTAATAAAGTTTACCCAGAATCTGTTGCTATGGCACATAGAAATGGAGATTTCCACATACACGATCTTGATATGCTGTCCGGATATTGCGCTGGATGGTCTCTGCGTATGGTTTTAAATGAAGGATTTAACGGAGTTCCAGGAAAAGCAGAGTCGTATCCTCCAAAACATTTTTCAAGTGCTTTAGGGCAAATGGTGAATTTTCTGGGTACTCTGCAGAATGAATGGGCTGGAGCTCAGGCTTTTTCTTCTTTTGATACCTATCTTGCTCCTTTTGTGAGGAAAGACAACCTCTCCTATGAGGAAGTAAAACAAGGAATTCAGGAATTTATTTATAATCTAAACGTGCCTTCAAGATGGGGGACTCAAACTCCATTTTCCAATTTAACATTCGATTGGGTATGTCCAGAAGATCTTGCAGATAAAGTACCGCTAATAGGAGGTAAAGAAGTAGATTTTACTTACAGTATTCTGCAAAAAGAAATGGATATGATAAATCGCGCATATATAGAAGTTATGACGGAAGGAGACGCTAAAGGCAGAATATTTACATTTCCGATACCTACTTACAATATTACAAACGATTTTCCTTGGGAAAGCAAAAATGCTGATCTTTTATTTGAGATGACAGGGAAGTATGGGCTTCCGTATTTTCAAAATTTTGTAAATTCAGATCTAAAACCAGAAATGGTCCGCTCAATGTGTTGTAGACTCCAGCTGGATTTAAGAGAGCTTTTAAAACGTGGAAATAGTTTGTTTGGTTCCGCTGAACAAACGGGTTCTATAGGCGTTGTGACAATAAACTGCGCACGGTTGGGATACCTTTATAAAGGGAATGAAGATGCGCTTATTAAGCGTCTGATCGAGCTTATGAATTATGCAAAAATGAGCTTGGAAATCAAGAGAAAAGTCATACAGATGTATATGGATAGCGGGCTTTTTCCATTTACAAAAAGGTATCTAGGAACTTTGCGAAATCATTTTTCCACAATAGGAGTTAATGGAATAAACGAAATGATCCGCAACTTTTCAGATGATCAGCATGACATAACAACCGAATATGGACATAACATGGCTATTAGATTCCTGGATAAGATACGCGAAATATTACTAGAATTCCAAACAGAAACTGGAAATATGTATAATCTTGAAGCGACTCCTGGCGAAGGAGCTACATACCGGTTTGCAAAAGAGGATATGAAGCGCTTTCCGAAAATACTGCATGCTGGTACTCCAGAAATGCCATATTATACTAATTCCAGTCAGTTGCCGGTTAGTTTTACAAAAGATGCTTTCGATGCGCTTAGAATGCAAGATGATTTACAAAAGAAATATACCGGAGGAACGGTGTTGCATCTCTATATGAACGAAAGAATTTCTAGCGCTAAAGTCTGTGGTAAACTAGTGAGGAAGATTGTGGAAAATTTCCGACTACCGTATTTTACAATTACTCCTACTTTTTCCATATGCCCCAATCACGGATATATAGCAGGCGAGCATAGATTTTGCCCAAGATGTGACGTTGAAATAATTGAACGAAAAAAACATGAGATGGCTCGGCAAAAAGAAGCGTTATGATGCAAAAAAAGATTTTCGATACCGCTATTTATGAAAACGCCCAATCGTGGCCTTTTGAAGAAGCGCGGAAAATATTATCTAGAAAAAATAAGAAAGAATATGTGCTTTTCGAGACTGGATATGGTCCGTCAGGATTACCGCATATCGGAACTTTCGGAGAAGTTGTCCGAACAACTTATATTCGCAATGCATTCGAATATCTTACAGGAATGAAAACTAAACTTTATGCCTTTTCCGACGATCGAGATGGACTGCGGAAAGTTCCGGACAATATTCCTAATAAAGAGATGGTGGCTAAGTATATTGGATTTCCGCTAACGGATGTTCCGGATCCTTTTGGCTGTCATCAGAGTTTTGGCCATCATAATAATAGCAAACTGATGGAATTTTTGGACTCTTTTGGGTTTGAATATGAGTTTCAAAGTTCAACCGATTACTATAAAAAAGAGTTATTTAACAATGTATTGCTTCAGGTGCTAGAAAATTACGAAAAAATTCTAGAAGTAATGTTACCTAGTCTACGGGAAGAAAGGTCTGCTACGTACAGTCCGTTCCTACCAATTTCTCCAACCACTGGACGCGTCCTGCAAACGAAAATAGAGGAATATAATATTGAAGCTGGAACAATCATATTTAAAGATGAAAACGACAAACTTACGGAACTTCCAGTAACAGATGGGCATTGTAAATTACAATGGAAAGTCGATTGGGCTGCACGTTGGGTCGCGTTAGATGTGGATTACGAACCATCAGGAAAAGATCTCATCGACTCAGTTAATTTATCTGGGAAAATTTGTAAAATATTAGGGGGGGTACCCCCAGAAGGGTTTAATTATGAATTATTTTTAGACGAAGAAGGTAAGAAAATATCCAAATCCAAGGGAAACGGCCTTGGCGTGAATGATTGGTTAAGATACGGCCCAAGAGAAAGTCTTTCAAATTTTATGTTCGCGTCTCCACGAAGCGCTAAGAAATTGTATTTCGATGTAATTCCCAAACAAATTGACGATTATATGTCTCATTTGCATAATTATGAACATCAGGAGCCTGATAAACAGATCAATAATCCTGTTTGGCATATTCACGCAGGAAATCCTCCAAAACCAGAAGCGGAAATTTCATTTTCTCTTTTGCTAAATTTGGCAAGTGTTTGTAATACCAATGATAAAAACGTGCTATGGGGATTTATTAAAAAATACGTACAAGCTTCGCCTGAAAGCATGCCTTTTTTGGATAAATTAGTGGAACATGCCATCAATTATTATAATGACTTTGTTTGTCCGAATAAGCGCTTCTCCATTCCTAATGAAACTGAAAGAACAGCGTTATCAAACATTCTTGTTGAGTTAAACAAACTAAACGGAACAGAATCTGGAGATGAAATACAATCTATTATTTTTGATGTTGGAAAAAAGTGTTATGCGACGGACTTGAAATCTTGGTTTAACGCTTTATACCGTAATTTACTAGGACAAAACGATGGGCCACGCATGGGATCTTTTGTCGCTCTTTACGGAATAAATAATACTAAAAAATTAATAGAGGAAGCTCTGAGTAGGCAATGAACGAGCTGGAAAAAGTTATCGAATGGTTTGTAGAAGCAGGAGTATCCGATATTACTTCTAATGAGATTCGTACCTCATCGAAAAAGGAAATTACCTCGTTAACAGAACTGCGAGAAGCTGTTTCCAAAATACCTATTTCCCTGAAAGATTGCGCGCTTAATATGGTTTTTGGCGTTGGTAATCCTAACGCGGATATTTTGCTTCTCGGAGAAGCTCCAGGAGCAGAAGAAGATAAGCAGGGAATACCGTTTGTCGGACAAAGCGGTCAATTACTAGATAAAATTCTAGCTGCAATTGGATTAGACCGCACAGAAGTTTATATCACCAATATTTTACCATGGCGACCACCTGGAAATAGAACTCCTACCAATCAAGAAATCGAGTTGTTCCGTCCCTATGTTTTAAAACATATTGCGCTTGTAAATCCGAAAATTGTCGTTTGTCTCGGAGGAACTGCAACAAAGGCTTTACTACAAACTTCTCAAGGCATAATGCAATTACGCGGTAAATGGACGAGAATTGAAGGCGTTAACGCAAAAATTATACCAACTTTTCACCCTGCTTATCTCTTACGCTCCCCATCGCAAAAAAAAGAAGCATGGATTGATTTTCTAAGTGTGAAACAAGAAATGATTCAAGAGTAAAAAATATCGGATGCTTAGATGTGTTTTTGAATAGCCTCACATATGATATAATTCCATCTTGAGAAAAAACGGTAAACGATGATGGATGAGATAATCATTAAAAATAATGATATAGATGTTACAAGAATAATTTTTCTTTTTCATGGTTATGGAGCTAATAAAAATGACTTAGTTCCTATTGGAGAGGCCTTTCTAAAGGCTATTCCAGATGCGGAAATTCATTTACCTAATGGAATCGAGTCATGTGAGGGTGCCGGAGGATATCAATGGTTTCCTCTGGAGGGTTATGATACAGCTGTTTGGAATAGGGCTTTTCAGAGGAATTTACCAAGAATAAAATCTTACATAGACGATGTTATTGCGGACAAGCAACTATTATATGGAAATATTATAGTGTCAGGGTTTTCTCAGGGAGCGATGCTATCCTTAAGTTTGGGATTAGAGCTCGGAACAGAAGCTGTCATTGCCTTCTCCGGGTTACTTTTTTCTTTAGGGAGTGTCGTTCAACAAAACACAAAAATTCTTCTTACTCACGGAGCGAAGGACGAAGTCATTTCCATAAACGAGATGTTCTCTGCGGAAAAAAATCTTAAAGAACGAAAAATCAGTGTGGAAACGGCGGTTAGTGAACATTTATCCCATGCAATTGACGATCATTTGTTATTAAAAGCAGTGGACTTTTTAAAAAAATTATAATAACGTTACTGTAAGTAGTTTGCGGAGCGTGAGTATGTCTATAACCAATGAAGATGTGAAAAAAGTCTCTTATTTGGCGCGCATACATGTTAAGGATTCGGAAATTAGCAATATTAAAAGCAGCTTGAATGGAATTTTAGAGTTTGTAGATCAGTTAAACGAAGTAGATTGTTCTTCTGTAAATGAAATAGCGCTTGCACCTACTATTACGCACGAACGAGAAGACATTGTTATTCCACATGATCCGTCCCTTATGGATAACGCTCCACAAAAAGAATGTAATATGTTTGTTGTTCCTAAAATCGTTGGATAATTTTAAAGGAGATATATGGAGAAGGTTCATATGACTCCTGAGGGATTTAGTTCCCTGGAGAATGAATTGAAAAATCTTAAATTCATAGAACGGCCTGCCGTTGTAAAGGCTGTTTCTGACGCTCGTGCTCTTGGAGATTTATCGGAAAACGCTGAATATCATGCCGCAAAAGACAGACAAGGGTTTATAGAAGGAAGAATCCAAGAACTCGAGTCTAAGTTATCTCGAGCAGAAATTATCGATATAACAAAACTTGAAGGAACTAGCGTGAAATTTGGAACGACAATCACTATCCTTGATGGATCTTCAGATAAAGAAATTACGTACAAAATAGTCGGAATTGATGAGGCTGATATTGGCAAAGGATTACTTTCTGTAGGAGCTCCCTTGGCGAGAGCCCTTATGGGGAAGGAAGTCGGAGATGAAATAATATTGGAGACCCCTTCAGGAAAAAAAGAATACGAGATTTTGAAAATTTCCTACACATAATTTGGAGAAGTTGATGTTTGATTTGTCTGGCAAAATTGCTTTAGTTACAGGCGCAACTGGAGCTATCGGAAGCGTGATTGCAAGTACTCTGCATAAAATGGGAGCAGTAGTAGCTATTTCGGGAACGAAAGCGGGAATTCTTAAAGATTTATCTGAAAAATTGTCAGAAAGGGTATATTCTTTTACATGTGATTTCAACGATTTAGATTCTACGGATGATTTATTACGGAGAATTGAACAACAATGCGGATCAGTAAATATCCTTGTGAATAATGCAGGTTTAACCAGAGATAACGTGTTAATGAGAATATCCAATGAAGACTGGAGCAAAGTCATAACAGTTAACTTAGAAGTTCCATTTAGGTTGATGCGCGCCGTTTCTCGAAATATGATAAAAGAAAGGTGGGGACGTATTATAAATATTTCCTCTATAGTTGGAAGTGTTGGAAATCCAGGTCAAGCTAATTACGCTGCTTCTAAATCAGGTCTATTAGGACTTACTAAAACAGCTGCAGTGGAACTTGCAACAAGGGATATTACAGTAAATTGCATAGCTCCAGGATTTATATGTTCTCCTATGACTGAAAAAATTCCCGATTCCCGCAGAGAGCAATTAATAAAAAATATTCCCATGTCGAGGGCAGGGAGACCAGAAGAAGTTGCAGCAGCAGTTGGATTTTTAGCCAGTAATGAAGCGTCATACATTACAGGACACGTATTGCACGTCAATGGCGGTCTAGCTATGATTTAGCTTTGATAATACTTCCCTTTTTTAGAAATAAGTGTGTTTTAGCTATAGTTCGCGGTTGCGATGTCCATTTTTTTGATACCGAGATTTTGTCGCCGCGAGAATATGAAAGATTCAATCTAATATCTTCCGAAAAAAGATGCCGAGAATATTATCTAGGAAGAATGGCGGCTAAAAAGGCGCTAATTGAGCTGGATAGTAGTCTGAAACTTTCTGAAATAAGTATAGTAAACGAACGATCCGGATATCCAGCGATTGAAAACTCAAATTACTGCGTTTCAATAACACATACTAATGAAATCGCGGCAAGTTTGGTATTTCCAAAAGAATTTTCCCTTGGAATAGATATTGAAGACATAAAAAGAAGCGAAAATATAAAAAGAATAATTACCGAATCAGTTCCCAATACCCCAGAATTTTTAACAGCTGCTTGGACTTTAAAAGAATCTCTAAGTAAAGCTCTAAAATGCGGATTCTCTAAACCAACGAATGTCTTTGAATTGAGCGCCTTAACTAAAGAAGATAACTTTTTTGTTTGTTTATATAAGCAACATTCTGATTTTCAAGGAATAGCTGTAGTCCATGGTCCATACTTACTCGCAATCACTTATCCTAAGTCATTAGAATCGACAGAAATGCTCTCGTTGATGAAAAAAACATCATCAGGTCAAGTCTGAAAAAAGGCGGTTCCTATAAAGGTGAAGTGGGAATCGTAATGATGTATAAATCAATTCCTTGCCAGCGCAGATAAGAATTTATCGTTTCTCAAAGCCTTGTGATTTTGCAACAAATCTATTTTTTAGCTGGATAAGGTTTTCTGCCATAAGCTATAGCTACGCGGCGGCTTTCCTCTGGTAAACACGTTACTTTAACTTTTGCGTGACCTTTTCTACGAAATCCCAGAAGTTCTGCAGCCTTTTGGCTAACATCTATAATTCTTTTATGAATTTTCGCAAATGGTCCTCTGTCATTCACGAGCAATTTGGCCTTTTTTCCGTTTTCAAGATTTTCCACAACTACCATTGATGGCAGAGGCAAAGTTCGATGAGCCGCCGTTAACTTATTCTTATCGAATCTTCGTCCTGTCGCCGTTGGTAATCCATGACAATCATAGCCGTACCAGCTAGCTTCTCCTATCGCCGCATATTGGTAATGGACCTGAGGATAGTATTTAATACCGTTGATTATATACGGTCTTTCACTTCCCGCATGCCAATACTTTTTTATCTCATCCTTAGTTGTACAAGAAATCAACAGTGCTAAAAAAAGGCACTCCAATACTTGAAAGATACGTTTAATTGACTTCATTCTTCTCTCGAATTTCTTATCCGAACTATTATGAACAAAAAGTGGAAAAGAGACAAGGTCGCTTAATCTCACGTAGAGAATTGAACTTTTTACTTTCAAAACCCTTTAGGAGAAGGGGGTTGTTTTCTTACTCCCAATTGGATTCTAGGAGACTCTTTTTTAGGTTCTGTATCGATGTCGTTTATCTTTTTCCATAAAAAAGGAAGCGTTCCGCGACGCTCCTTTGGAGTGCCTGTATTTCCAGATAAAACAAAGCAACTTGGACGTGATGCTTTTACATTTATTTTCTGTATTAAGAATGTTCCCAAAATAGAGGAACTGTCCTCCTGATGTCTAGTACAAACCTGTATAGGTTTTTTCAAAATGAATCGCAGTACATCATGTACTTTTTTTATTTTCTCTGGTCCATAATTTATATTTTCTACAAGATCTTCGATTAAAAAAAGCTCCAGAGGTTTTTTGCTTATAAAACTTATTATAGGAAAAACTATGTCATCTGTATTCCGATATGTCTCCGGTATTTTTTTACACTGATCCATAAAGGCCTTCGGAGATATGAACAATTTATGAGAATTCGCTATGGAAAATTTAATGCTATCAAATATTTCCTCTTCAGGAGATGTAATATTAAAACCGCTTTTTACAGTATGAAGAAAAAGTTCCAATGGGGATTCTGAAGTCTCATCCTTATCGAGAGGATCGTCGGAAGGTTTTAGCGGAGCGAATCCATTGGGAACTACCATCGTCCTATCGCTATTCACTATGTTTTCTGGTAGCATGCCCTCAATTTCAAAGACGAGCAAACATAGAGCGGTTAATATTTTCATAAAATTCATAACGACCTCTTTTAATGTGACCTCGATTATAATATTAAAAAGTAAAAAAGTGTTAATATTTAATTACTTTTATATTAAAAATGGGCGAAAGTTTATGATTCTTAAAGATTCATACTCAATCGGAGAAGAAGTATGTTATAATTAAATCAGGAGCAAGAAACTTCGCTACGTGGCGGATCTTATTATGAATAAGGGCATGATATGAACCTTTCATACAGTAAATTGATTAAAGCAATTAAAGGCGCTTGGGTTGCCTTGAACAGTGCTTTGACTAGGATGCAACGGGGGGGGGGTAATGCTCACGGACGGAGGCGTTTCAGCCATTTTCTTGGTTGGTTTAAAGGCAAAAATTTAGACAATTTTAAGGGTAGAAATAATTCCTATCTCTTTCTTAAGAATGGAATTTTCAGGCATAGGATATTTGGATTTGGTTCTGAGGTCAGAGGAGCGATTCTTGTGGAATTCGCCTTCTCCATTCCTATCCTTCTCGCCATTCTTTATTACATGCACGACATTCCGAAATACGCAAGAATGAAAGAACGCATGGAGTTCTGCGTCCACTGCGCTATAAATATGCTTCAAAACTGTTCGCAAAATAGAGAAAACAAAAGAATTACCAGAACCGATCTCATGACAGTTGCCCATGCCGCGTGGTTGCCGTTTTTCGGCGGAGGAACTCAGCAATATTCAACTTCTTCTACTGAATATAGAATGAAGCGTGGATATCTAACGCAGTTAGAATACTACTGCGTCAAAGGAGTTGGAAACGGACAGGCAAAACTTTGCTGGCTAATTAATACAAATTGCGCTTTAGGATTAGCTGGAAATGTCGATATTCTCGGCAATCGCGCTTCTCGTTCGCCTATCAAATGCTCCACTGGAGGCGTGTATAGTTTTGATGATATCTACGAAGGATTCAGAGTTGAAGAAAATGAGATAAAAATACTTGTTTTAGTGCGTATTTATTGTGGTATGCTCCTTAAATTTGCAGATGGAACGCCAAGTAGCACTAAATCTATGTCTAGTAAATTGGGATTATGGGTACTGTCTATCAAACCTGAGTATGAAGATAAACACTATGTTTTGGGTAAACCAATCGTTGTTGTTTTCTCTCCTAAACCAGGATTGTTCGATGAAACTCCTCCG
>JAIRMQ010000002.1 GCA_031258575.1 Holosporaceae bacterium
GCGAATAATGGAATAGGAGTATTAAAATAGTAGAGGATATGTCCAAAATCCGGATGAATTTTAAGGAGATTAGCCATGAAGAAAGATATCACAGTGCTGTTTTGTAGGTGATTTTTATAAGTCTTTGAAACAAGAAATTGAAAAACATCAAATTTCAGACGAAGGAAAAATCAGAAAACCGACTAGAATTCCAGGCCTTGTCGAAAGCGAGATCATAACGATAATACTCATGTTTCAAGATTCTCCATGCAGAAATTTTAAGTACTTTTATAATTCCTACCTACAGTTGTACAAATCAGAGTTCCCCAAAATACCATCCTACGAAAGATTCATCACTTTCATGCCTAGCGTATTGTATTTGTTGACTTTTTTGTTCTGCTGCACGCTAAGAAAATGTAGCAAGATTGCCTATATTGATTCGACTTCACTGAATGTATGTCATGGAAAACGGATAAGATCTAATAAGGTTTTCAAAGGATTAGCAAAAATCGGCAAATCCACAAAGGGCTGGTTCTTCAGCTTTAAGCTACATATAATCATCGACGAAAAGGGAAATTTAATGAATGCAAAATTAACAAAAGGAAATACGAATGATCTCTCTGTAGTGCCTCAAATGACAACAGATATGACGGGATTTCTCTTCGCAGATAAGGGATATATCAGCAAAGAACTCTTTCTCCGATTACTCGCTCGTGGGTTGAAATTAATAGCCGAAATTAAAGGCAATATGAAAAATGTATTAATGATCTTCCATGAAAAATTGTTACTGCGTAAACATTCTCTCGTTGAAACGGTTTTCAATTATCTCAAAAATAAATTCATGCTTGAACACTCAAGACATAGGTCCTTTATTAATATGCTCCTCCATATAATCTCTACTCTTATCGCTTATCAACTCAAATCTTCTAAGCCTTCTCCCTCTTCCAATTATCACATAACCTCTAATCCATAATTCGCGTTCATAAAATCTTCCTGAAGATTCCATCTTGGGCGTGGAGGAAATCTCAAATCGCTGATTTGTCCGCGCTGTAATTTTTCTACCCCCATCCATGCGATCATGGCACCGTTATCTGTGCAAAACTTAATAGGAGGGGCACAGAATCGTAGAGAATGGTTTTCGCATATATCCCGTAACGCGCTTCTTATTGCTTGATTTGCCGCCACTCCCCCAGATAACGCGACTGCCTTAATTCTTTTGCATGATACATCAATTGCTTGTTTCAATTTATAAGACATTATTTCAACTACTGTTTTTTGAAAACTTGCGCATAAATCCATCTTATCTTGCATAGAGTTGCATTTTTCTGAAGCGATTCTAACCGCTGTCTTTAATCCAGTGAAAGAAAAGTTACAAGATTCTTTATTGCACAGTGGACGAGGAAGAGGAAACGCTTTTTCATTTCCTTGAAGGGACACTTTCTCTATGGCAGGGCCTCCAGGATATCCAATACTCAACAATTTAGCTACCTTATCGAAAGATTCTCCAGCGGAATCATCTACTGTTCTACCTATAATTTGAAAATTATCGATATCATATACTAAACACGTTTGACAGTGCCCACCGGAAAGCAACATAAGTAAATATGGGAATTCAATATCTTCAGTAATTCTTACTGAAATAGCGTGAGCCTCTATATGGTTTACCGCAATAAATGGAATATTCCTCGCCATTGCAATAGTTTTTGCAAAAGTTGCTCCGACAATTACTCCACCAATTAACCCTGGTCCACATGTACCTGCGACCGCAGAAATTTCAGAAATATCTAAGGATGCGTCAGAAAGAGCTTCTCTGACTACGATGTCTATTTTTTCAAGATGAGAGCGTGCAGCTATTTCCGGAACTACTCCGCCAAAAAACAGATGTTCGTTGATCTGCGAATACACTACATTAGAAAGAACTTTTTTTGAGTCAGATACAATGGAAGCTGAGGTTTCATCACAACTGGATTCTATTCCTAGCACATACATTATAAAATTTCATAGTTATTGGGATCACTGAAGAGCGCTTTTAACACCATATTATTCATTTTATGATTAGGGCAAAAACTCTCGAATTTAGCCATAATACGACAGCCAGCTAGAGATAAATCTCCTATCGCATCTAGAATTTTATGACGAATCGGCTCGTTTGGAAATCTTAGCCCTTCTTCGTTAATAGGAAGACCGACGTCATTAAATACGACCGTGTTATCAAGCGATGCTCCAAGGGCCAATCCATTTTTCCTCAGGAATTCCACGTCGGAAAAGAAACCAAAAGTCCTCGCAGACGATATTTCTTTTATAAAATCGTCCTTGGTAAAAACAAATGAAATAGGATCGCTTTTCAGCCCTTTGGAAGTATAGTCGCATTTTATATCTATTATCAGAGAATCGGATGGAAGCAACGAAGCCCACTTTTCTCCGTCGTTGATAGTAACTGGTTTCAATATTCTTAATATCTTTGCTTTTGCAGATTGCTCTTTAATACCTGCAACGAGAAAAGATTCAATAAATTTAACTGAACTACCATCGAGTGTCGGAATCTCATCTCCTTCAACCTCAATCAAGGCATTAGTTATTCCCAATCCATAAAAAGCAGCAAGAATATGCTCAACAGTAGATATGCTCCAATCATCCTGTATAAGTAATTTTGTGCACATTTCTGTTTCTCTGACATTATCGATTTTTGCAATTGCACGATTTTCCTTATTACCAAATGTTATAAAGGTATTCTCAGGAGAGGGGGCAACAGAAATACGGTTAACTTTTCCTGAATGCGTTCCTATTCCCTCAAAAAACACGACAGAATTCAATGTTGCTTGTTGCATGGCCCCTTTTTTTCCTCTTGCGTTTTGTTATAATTTATGGATTGTTTTTTTTCAATAAACTAATATAATAAAAAAAGGATGGGGCGTGATGTTTCTCCTTTTTTGTGTTATGTTTGTTTCTATATCGCGGCTCATCCTTTGTGAAAGGGACTAATGTGGGAAGGTTGTTGTGCATTCGAGTGATATAAATAAATTAAGGTCTTATATTGAAAAAATAGAGAATTTAGAGTCTGATAAGGCTGAGATCCAAGAAGGCATTTCTGATATTTATAGGCAAGCGAAATCTGATGGCTTCGATTCTAGAATTATGAAAAGAATTGTAAAACTTAAGAAAATGAAGACAGAAGATCGTGAAACGGAAGATATGCTTCTAGACACTTATATGGTAGCATTGGGATTGGCAACTTCTGAGTAGGGAGAATTATGTTAGGAATTAGATCTGAAAAACTTACATCTGTAGAGCATTGTTTTTTCAGAAGAAATGGTGGAGTAAGTTCTGGGTTATATGTTTCGTTGAATTGTAGTAGATTTGTCGGAGATGATGAGCAGCTCGTATTTCAAAATTTAGATATCGCAAGAAAACATCTGGGTGTGTCAAAGCTTGTTACATTGCAGCAAGCCCATGGAAGGCAGTGTATTGTCGCGGATTGTAAAACAGAATCTGGTTCGATTGCAGATGCAATAGTTACTAAAGAAAAAGATATAGCAATAGGTATTCTTACGGCGGATTGCGCTCCGATATTATTTTTAGACGAAATTAATGAAGTAATTGGAGCAGCGCATGCGGGTTGGCGTGGAATCATGTCAGGAATTATTATTTCTACTGTTCAAACGATGCTTAATGTTGGAGCCGTTCTTGATAATATAAAAGTAGCAGTTGGTCCATGTATACTTCAAAAAAGTTATATAGTTGACGAAGATTTCAAAGAACATCTTGAGGAAAGGCAGAATTGTTTTGGCTTTATCAATTCAAATATGTGTTTCGATCTCCCTAAATGCTGTTTTTATGAGTTACTAGAAACTGGAATTGAGAAAAATAATATAGATCTAATGATGGTGGACACTTATGCCGATCCTGAAAATTACTTCAGTTATCGTTTTGCAAAGAATAATTCCGATGGTGTTTGTGGTCGTCAAATATCTGCAATAAGCCTTAAAAAATGGAAATAATCTGTACAGAAAATTCCAAAGAGTTAGCGAAAAATTTAGCGAAGGAGCTGTCATTCCCCATATATAATGCCAATGTTCGGCGTTTTCATAATAATGAAATATCAATTTTGTTACCTAAGCGTTTCCGAAATGTCATTGTTGTCGCATCTACTGTAAAAAATGATGATTGGATAGAATTGTTTCTATTATTGGACGCACTCAAAGAATCGCAAAATTTGATTCTTGTAATGCCATATATGGGTTATGGACGACAGGATGTTCAAAACAGAAACGAGTCTTTTGGCCTAGGGCTTTTTTCAAGACTTTTAGATACAATGAGAATATCCAACTGTATTATTTGTGACAATCATACTGACCCAATTATGCGAACTCCAGTTATTCATCATATTTCTGCTGCAAAAATTTTTGAAACTGATATCGTCAACAAATATGATAAAGATAGAATAGTTGTGGTTTCTCCAGATGTTGGTGGAGTTTCACGAGCAAGTGCAATTTCTAGAAATTGTAGATGCAATTTTGCTCTTTGCAATAAAGTGCGTGATATTTTTGGAGAGTTAAAAGAAATTAATGTTATAGGAAACGTTGCGGGAAAAATTTGCGTCTTAATAGATGATATAATAGATACCGGCGGAACTCTCTGTCATGCCGCTAACTCTCTGATGCAAGCCGGAGGAAAAGGCGTTGTAGCATATGCCACTCATGGAGTTCTTTCCTCTCCTCAAAGATTAGAGGAGTCAAAGATTGCTGAAATTACGCTGACGGACAGCATCGATCTGAAAGATTCTCCTCAAAAATTCAGAAAATTGTCAATCGTTTCATTGATAGCAGAAGCAATTCGTTATATCATATAATAAAATTAGAGAAGGATTTTACGATGGCCGTTGTCGTTTTAGAAGCAAAGAGTAGAGAAAAGTCGGGAAGCAGTTCTGCGAGATTGGATAGGAGAAGCGGACAGATTCCTTGTATAGTTTATGGAGATGCGAAAAAGGCGGAGCCTATTTGCATATCGAAGGATTTATTGAATAAGTATGTTCATAAGTCAAATTTTTTCTCAACAGTGTTTGAAATAAACGGTCTAGATAAAAAGGGCCAAAAATTAATTGCGAAAGATGTTCAGTTTCATCCGGTGACAGATTCCCCTATACACGTTGATTTTATGAGAATTAAAAAAGGAAGCAAGGTTACAGTTCGTATTCCTTTCTCATTTGTAAATGAATCGGCATCTCCGGGATTGAAATTAGGTGGAGTTTTAAACGTACTTGTTCATGAAATGGACGTTATTTGTGATCCCGATAGTATTCCGGATAAAATAGAGATTGATTTAACTGGGTTTGAATTCCATCACACGGTTCATGCATGTGATGTTAGTCTTCCGAGCGGCGCAAAATTACCGGTAGGCGGAAAGAATTTTACAATAGCGACAGTTGTTGCTCCTACCGTAATGAAAAAAGAGGAAACGACGGAAGAGAAGTCTGCAGAAGCAGTAACAACGGAGTCTACCGCTTCCTAGTATGGATGCTATGTTTGTTGGGCTAGGGAATCCTGGTCTGGGTTATAGGAATAATAGGCATAACGTTGGTTTCGTTGCAATCGATACAATTGCCGGAAGTACTGAATTTAAAAAAATAGCTTCGTTAGCAGGAATTGTTGTAGTTAGTTTATCAAATCAGAAAATCCTAATGGCTAAGCCAATGACGTTCATGAATTTATCCGGCCAAGCAGTTCGTTTTTTATCGGATTTTTATAAAATACCTCTAGAAAAAATTTACGTTTTTCATGATGATATAGATCTTAGTTTTGGGCACATAAAAATCAAAAAAGGAGGAGGAAGCGCTGGGCATAACGGTCTTAAAAGCCTCGATTCTACGATGGGAAATAATTATTGGCGCGTAAGAATTGGCATTGGAAGACCAGAAAGAAAATCAGAAGTTGCTTCATATGTTTTAAGTGATTTTTCTGAAGATGAAAAAAATACTTTGGAAAATATTTTCTTCAAAATGCGCTCCAATATCTCATTATTGATTGAGGAACCTGATAGATTTGGATCCTTATTAAACATGAAAGAGCAATAATGGAGTTTATATGCGATTCGCTGGAAAAGACTAAGTTTGCAGCGGAGTACTTTTCGGAATTTGCAAAACCAGGTCAATGCTTTGCTTTATATGGAGATCTTGGGTATGGAAAAACAACTTTTTCTAGATTTTTAATACAGTGTCTTAATCGATCCATTAAAGAGGTTACGAGTCCAACCTTTACAATTATTCAGGTATATAGTTCTAAAATTGCAGAAATTTGGCATATTGATTGCTACAGATTGAAAAACGAAAATGAATTCTATGACCTTGGAATAGATGAAATTATGTCCACGAATATTACTATTATCGAATGGCCAGAAATAATACAACATTTTCTTCCTTCCGATTCTTTGAAAATCAACTTTTCCCTTACAGGTAAAGTCAGAAAGATCAGCGCATTATAATTCGAATTTTTATTCCAAACGAATACCTATGGATCAACAAACCAAAATAGTAGGTTCAAATGGGGGAAATTGGAAAGGTGATTTTTGTAATTTATTTAATTATTTTGTAAATATTTTCATATCTATGGTTAATTGGATTTAAAGCTTTTTAACCTTTGCATTTTACGGTACATCGGCCTTTTCCATCGTAATAATTCCATATTTTCGCAAAAGACCTATTGATTTAAATGATATTTTATTGATATTTTATTATTAATTTGTGGAGATTAATGTGGGGAGTGTTGTTATTGTTTCTACTTTTCGAACTCCAGTTGGAATGTTAAGTGGAAATTTAAAATCGAAAACTGCTATTGAGTTGGGATCATCAGTTATCGCTGAGATAACAAAGAATTGTCGGAATATTGATGGCTTGTATCTTGGATGTGCCCTGTCTGCGGGGTTAGGGCAGTCTCCAGCACGCCAAGTAGCAATCGGAGCGGGTCTTAATGAATCTGTAAATTCCGTAAATGTGAACAAAGTTTGCGGTTCTGGAATGATGGCGGTTATGATCGCAAGAAATGCATTACTAGTTGGAGAAAGCAAAATTGCAATCGCAGGCGGCATAGAAAGCATGACTAATGCGCCTTATTTGCTAAAAAATGCACGTTTGGGTTACCGTTTCGGTAATGGAATAATCATTGATCATATTACCGAAGACGGAATTTATGATGCCTATGAAAAATGTCCGATGGGAGCATACGCCGAAGATACAGCTACAGCACTTTCGATATCCAGAGACGAACAGGACAAATATGCAATCGAATCTATTAATAAAGCTAGAAAAGCGACAGAAAAAGGGGTGTTTCAAAATGAGATAACTCCAATTATCGTCACAAACAAAAAAGAGAAAATAGCGGTAAATCAGGATGAGAAGCCTTTTTCGGTCGATCTTGCTAAGATTCCTAATTTAAAACCAGCATTTAAGGAAAATGGAACAATAACAGCCGCTTCCTCAAGCTCTATTTCCGACGGAGCTGCTGCAATGCTTATGATGAAGGAATCTACAGCTCAAAAAATGGGATTGCATCCTTTGGCGCGAATAGTTGCCCAAGCTAGCTTTTCTCAATCTCCTAAGTTATTTGCTACAGCTCCAATTATGGCGATAAAACAAGTTTTGGAAAAATCAAAATGGTCTTTAGGTGAAGTGGATATTTTCGAGATTAACGAAGCCTTTGCAGTTGTTGCAATAGCTGCCATTAAAACGCTATCAATTGATCCAGAAAAAGTAAATATATTGGGCGGAGCATGTGCAATCGGACATCCGATTGGTGCTAGCGGTGCGCGTATTATTACTACTTTGTTGAATGCAATGAAAATCACACAATCCAAACGGGGATTAGCCTCTCTATGCGTGGGAGGAGGAGAGGGAGTTGCTATGACGTTCGAGCTGTTATAATCTTTTCCTAAAGAGAAAAAACTATCAAAGGATTAATAATTCCTTCTAAAAGAGTGATAAGCTCCTTAAATTTGAAAGGCTAAGTATACGGCAATGAAATGGTAGTAGGTATTTCCAGAGAAAACAGAGGACTTCTAGGACAATGGTGGTGGACAGTAGATCGAGTAGCTTTATTTGCTTTTTCATTGTTAATAGTATTCGGAATTTTATTGGCTATCGCTGCTACTCCAATGGTCGCTGAACATATTGGGTTAGAAAAATTTTATTTTTTGAAACGGCATTTGCTTTATATCGTGCCTACTTTGCTAATCATTTTTTTTGTTTCAGTGATTGATATATCAAGCATAAAAAAGCTTTCTTTGGTTTTGTATTTCGTATCGATGTTTTTCACTCTTTTTACTCTTTTTGTCGGAACAGAGATCAAAGGAGCACATCGCTGGCTATCTTTGGGAGGTTTTTCCATTCAGCCATCAGAATTTGTAAAACCAGCTTTGTCAGTTCTTACTGCTTGGATGCTTTCCAAACAAAATAAAATTCCGGAATTCAGAGGTAATTTTTTATCTATGTTGTTCCTAGTTGGGTTTATTTCTTTACTTGTTTTTCAACCAGACGTAGGGATGATAGTCGTCGTTCTATCGGTCTGGTTTGAGCAATTATTTCTAAATGGATTGCCTATAATCTTTATTTTTATTTTGGCGGCTATAGGAATAAGTGGAGTGTTTCTGACCTATGTGTTTCTACCCCACGTGACGGCGCGTATTGATAAATTTCTGGATCCGGCAGTAGGAGATCATTATCAAATAAATATGTCGTTAGAAGCATTTGCAAATGGAGGACTCTTCGGAGTTGGTCCTGGAGAAGGAATAATAAAAAAACATCTTCCCGATGCTCATGCAGATTTTGTTTTCTCTGTTTTGGGAGAGGAGTTTGGATTTTTTATCTGCTCTTTCGTTATAATTCTGATTGCTTTTATTGTTATCTACGAAATGCTAAAAATAATAAAAGAAAATGATACCTTTATCCTTCTAGCTTCTGTTGGTTTGCTTACTCAATTTGGACTACAAGCATTCATAAATATTGCTTCAGCATTACATATAATTCCGACCAAAGGAATGACTCTCCCTTTTATGAGCTATGGAGGGTCATCTATGATTACTAATAGTATTACCGCAGGTATGATTCTTGCATTAGGAAGAAAAAGAATCTTGAATTAGGAAGATGTTTGTGAACAAAAATGCAAGGATTCTTGGAATAGACCCAGGTTTGCATATTACAGGTTGGGGAATATTAGATTGGGATGGATTTCATCTCAAATATATCACTCATGGAACGATTATATCGCTGCCTTCTGATAATATAAGTGAAAGGCTTAGTAATATTTTTAAAAAGCTATCGGATATAGTCGAGAAATACGCTCCCAATGAAGCATGTATAGAAGATGTTTTTGTTAATCGCAATCCAATTTCATCATTGAAGCTAGGGATGGCACGTGGAGCAGCAATTTGTTGTGTTGGCGTATGCGGATTGCAAATTTCTGAATATAAGCCTAATGAAGTAAAAAAGACAGTGGTTGGGGTAGGACATGCAACGAAAGATCAAGTATCTATGATGGTTAATATGCTGCTAAATTGTGGTAATATAAAATTAGATGCGGCAGATGCCTTAGCGATTGCGATTTGTCACGCGCATCATAAAAAGTTATATGCGGTGATTGAATGATAACTCATTTAAAGGGGATAATCGAAAAAGTAACAGATAATTTAATGGTGCTCGACGTGAATGGCGTAGGTTTTTCAGTTATCTGCTCCAATAGAACGATAGACAAGGCCCAAAGTTACTCTGGAATAATTCATATATTTACTGTAATGAGTATAAGAGAAGATTCCTGGACTTTATACGGTTTTATATCAGAGCAAGAAAGATTTTGGTTTACGACGCTTTCCTCAGTGCAAGGAGTTGGCGGCAAATCGGCCATTGCGATTCTGTCTGTTCTTTCAGACGACAACATATATAACGCTTTCTTAAGTGGAGATAAAGATGCTTTTACCAGAGCAGACGGAGTGGGGCCGAAACTTGCTACAAGAATTATCACGGAGTTGAAAGATAAAATAGTAGGCAAAGTAAATCTTAATAATTCAATAAAAGGTATCTCTACGGAACCTAACGTATTAAATGATGTCATTTCTGCTTTATCGAACTTAGGATATCAAAAAGCTGATGTGCTGCGAGTTATTTCTGCGATGCAAATCGACAAAGACAACATTACTTTCGATGTTTTGTTAAAAAAGATTTTAAGTAAAATATCGTCCGGAGTTTAGAATGAAAAAAAAAGAGCTGAATCCGGAATTATTACCAGAAACAGAGTCCCTAGAATATTCTCTAAGACCAGACAATCTAAATGATTTCATTGGACAAGAGTCAATTAAGGATAATTTGCGAATATTTATTGAATCGGCTCGAAAAAGAAAAATCGCCATGGATCATGTGTTGCTTTTTGGACCTCCTGGACTTGGTAAAACTACACTTTCTCAAATAATGTCCAAAGAGCTTGGCGTAGGATTTAAAGCGACATCCGGTCCCATATTAGTAAAAGCCGGAGATTTAGCAGCTATTCTCACAAATTTGCAAGAACGAGATGTATTATTTATCGACGAAATTCATCGGATGAATCACTTGGTAGAGGAAATTTTGTATCCGGCTATGGAAGATTTTCAATTGGATTTAATGATAGGCGAAGGTCCTGCTGCACGTTCCATAAGGATTGATCTTCCACATTTTACATTAATAGGAGCTACTACGCGTTCGGGCATGCTTTCTTCTCCGCTGAGAGATAGGTTCGGAATTCCTTTACGTTTAGAATTTTATACACACGTTGAGTTGCAAACAATAATTGCTAAAAATGCTCAATTGCTTGGGATTAGAGTTTCCGAAGATGGGGCGCAAGAAATTGCAAAACGTTCCCGTGGCACTCCAAGAATCGCTGGACGTCTGTTGAAACGTGTTAGAGACTTCGCTATCGTTAATAGCAAGGAAGTGATAGATAGAAATATTGCGGATGTGGCATTAAAAAAACTCGATGTTGATGAACATGGACTTGACTCTATGGATAGAAAGTATTTAAAATGCCTTCTTGACTTCTATAATGGCGGTCCTGTAGGGGTAGAAACCCTTGCCGCAGTATTGTCTGAGAAAAGAGATACAATAGAAGAGGTTATAGAGCCGTATATTTTGCAAAATGGACTTGTACAAAGGACAGCGCGAGGAAGAGTTTTAACAGTGGAAGGTTACAAATACCTAGGCGCAATTCCCAAAACGCAAGATACTTTATATGAAGGAGATTTACTATGAATGGAGCAGAAGGGGTTATAACAACAGTCAGTAATACTGTTGGTCATGATATGTCGTTAATTGGAATTTTTGCGCAAGCATCTTTCATGGTAAAGTTGATAATTATTCTGCTTATTGGAGGCTCCTTTTGGAGTTGGACGATAATTTTCGCAAAAATTTCTTTTTTGAGAAAATTAAAGGCTAATGCGGATAAATTCGAAGATGCTTTTTGGAACTGTGGATCTATAGAGACTTTTTTCGATAATATAAATAACAAAGGAGATGATTCTTTTGTTTCTATATTCGTTACGGGCATGCAGGAATGGCGCCGATCAAAAACAAAGGCTAAAACAACGATAAGTCATATTTCTTTAAATGAAAGAATCAGTCGAATGATGCGAGTTACTATAGGAAGAGAAATAGATTACCTGGAACGTCATCTTAGTTTTCTTGCGACAGTCGGTTCGACTTCACCATTTATCGGACTTTTCGGAACTGTTTGGGGAATTATGAATAGCTTTGAATCTATAGGATTTGATCAAAATACTAGTCTTACTTCAGTTGCTCCGGGAATCGCCGAAGCTCTTTTCGCCACTGCCTTAGGATTAATAGTTACAATACCGGCAGTTATCGCCTATAACAAAATATCTTCTGAAATTAACAGATATCAGAACAGATTAGAGGCATTCGTTGATGAATTTTCTTCTATAATAGCACGTCAAGCTGAAGAATCCGAGGCGTAAATGTTCTTTATATGTAAGAAAAGAGGAAGTAGATCTCGTCATGCTTTAATGAGTGAAATGAACGTCACTCCTATGATAGACGTTATGTTGGTATTACTAGTAATTTTCATGGTTACTGCGCCGCTTCTTACTGTTGGAGTAAAAGTTGATCTGCCGACAGCAAACGCTCCTAATATTACCAACAATAACACACCAATAGTTGTACATCTTACAAAAGAAGGAAAGGTTTTTATAGGAGAGGTAGAAGTTGTTTTGGAAACTTTACCAGATAAACTCAGAGCCATAGTAAAAGAATCCGATGCAAAAATTTTTGTGAGAGGAGATAAGACTCTTCCATACGGTTTTATAATGGATGTGATGGGGTGCATTAGTAGTGCTGGATTTAAAAAAGTCGTTTTAGTAACTGAATTACCCAAGCGAGAACGAAGTGCGCCTAGATCGAGGTAATTTCCCATCACTTAAATTATATACTATCTATTCTGTGTTAGTGCACGCTGCTGTATTTGCTCTTAGCTTTGTGTCTATTTTTCTTCCCAAAAAAGATCATGTTCTTCTAACTGACATGGAAATTACAGGAGAAGGAGAGTTGCAGGAAATTCTTGATAATAGTAAAGAAGAACATCCTGCAATTTCCCCGGAGATGCCAAAGAACGAGGAAAAACAAGAAGAAGTAGAACAAGAAGAGTTATCGTCTGAAAAAAATCAGCAAGTGCGTCCAGATTCGCAGGAGACTGATACGCGGAATACACCTCAAGAACAATCTGAAGAAGAAAAAGATATTCCTTCCGATGAAAATTTACAACCGGTCGACAATGAGCAGTTAGTAGAAGGAAAATCAACTTTATCGAAAGAAGAATCTGTCTCTGAGGAGAAACCTCAAGAAATAGAAGAATCCGTACCGAAAGAGGAAGTGCAAGAGATCAAAGAAGAGCCTATTCCGAGAGAAGAACAATCAGAAAAGATAAAAGAAACTTCCAAGCAAGTTCCTCTTAAAAAACGAAATAGAAAAGCCTTGAGGGACGTTATAAAAAAAGCAGAAAAACAAAAAGCTAAAGTCAAAAACAGGAAAAAAATCCTTGAAATAACCGAGAACGCTTCCCGAAAAAAAGAAAAAGATTCTGCCTTCAACAAAATGTTGAATGGTAGTATGCGTGACTTCAGAAAAAATTCAGGCAAAGGTACAAACGGCAAGGGATTCGGTCGTTTTGGAACAGGAACATCTTTGGTAGATGCGGATTATGAAATGATCAGTTCGCAAGTATATCCACATTGGGCAGTACCTTCAGGAGTTCGAGACGCAGAGAATATCGTGATTGAAATAAGTGTTCAGATAGCAGATGGAGGAGAAGTAATTCCGTCCAGCGTAAAGATTTTAGATGAAAAAAGATACGCATCGGATTATATTTTTAGGGCTGCAGCAGATAGTGCAAGAAGAGCTATACTAGAAGCGAGTCCATTGAGGATACCGAAAGATAAAATCGAGTTATTTAGAAATTTTATCTTTCGATTTAATCTTAAAGAGGCATTAGGAGGATAAAGTGTTTAATTTCTGCAAAAAAATACCGCTTATTTTGAGTGTTTTTTTCTATAGTTTTTGTTCATGTGATACTTCAGTTGTTGTAAATATCAATAAAGGCGTTATGAAGCCTGTCAATATTGCTTTAAATTTATTTGATCCTACTGACAGCATAAGAGATAATTTTTTAAGAGTTGTGGGAAACGATCTTTATGGCACTTTCTTATTTCGTCCTATTCCAGAAAATGCATTTATGCAAATTTTAAGAGGAACAGCTCAAAAACCTACTTTTACGTTATGGAAAACTATAGGGGCTCAATATTTGATGAATGCGGAATTAAGAGTTAACGGTGATGCTCTTATGGTCTATGCAGTTCTCTACGACGTTCTATCTGAGCAGGTTGTTGGAACTTTATCAATTTCCGGAACGGTGAAAGAATGGAGAAAAATAGCTCATATTGTAGCCAACAATATATATGAAAGAGTTACCGGAGAAATTGGATATTTTGATACAAGAATTCTATACGTTGCTCTTCAACGAAAGGCATACGGAGGCAAAATTTATCGTTTAGCTATGATGGATCAAGATGGATATAATCACCAATATTTAAGTGACGGAAGTACTATAGTATTAACACCGCGTTTTTCTCCAAATGGAAAGGAGTTCTCTTTTTTCTCGTATAAGGACAAGATAGTGAATGGGCGCAGAGTTCCTATATTCGCCGGAGTTTACAGATATAATCTTCAAACTGGATCAGTTGATCTTATCGCTAGATTTAATGGTATGACATACGCTCCAAGATATTCTCCAGATGGAAATCTCCTGGTATTTAGTTTATCTAATCGAGGATCTTCATCAATTTATACCTTTGATTTAACTACAAAAAGAGTAACAAGACTTACCAAAGGAAAGTGTATAGATACTTCGCCGTCATACTCTCCAGATGGGAGGTATATAGTATTTAATTCTGACAGAGGAGGAACTCAGCAGCTTTATATAATGAATTCTGATGGTTCTAATGTTAGGAGACTTTCTTTTCAAAAAGGAAGGTACGCTACGCCAGTTTGGTCACCAAGAGGAGATTGGATCGCCTTTACTAAATTTGGTTGCGGAGGATTTTATATCGGAGTTATACATCCGGACGGTTCCGGGGAAAGAATGTTAGCTTCAGGGCAGTTGGTGGAAGGGCCGACATGGTCTCCTAATGGACGCGTAGTAATGTTCTCGCATCAAAATTATTCTGGAAAAGAGAAAATTTTCAGCGTGGACGTTACAGGTTACAACAAGCATGAAATATCAACTCCGACTAACGCAACTGATCCAGAATGGTCTGCTAGGGCACATACTAGATAAGTGTACTGAAACGATATAAAATTATACTTAACAAAATCAAGAGGTCCTAAATCCACAATGATAGTAAAAATCATATTTAGTGTGCTGGGACCTTGTTTTTAGGCCGAATTTACCTAGGCTGGGAAAAAATTACTCCAAGAACAATGATTGGAAGAATAATATTTTCTTTCCCGAAACTTAAAAGAATGTGAGCAACTATGTCTGTAATCTCCTTACCTATACTTTCGTGTCCCTTTTTATAGCTTGCAAAAAAGATATGCAATCATATTTTTAGAGAGTATTATGCATTGTAATTAAAGGATATGGAGAAATTCGTGGGCGAAATGATTTCCGGATTTGAATTAGCAAAACGTCGTGATGAGAAAAAAGCTTTGGCGATGATAATCGCTGGACAAGCGTTTGATTTATTTTCCACTATTCAGGAAACTGATCCAGTTGAATTTGTTACAAAAAATCATCCTCTGGGAATTGAAATAATGCGTCATACTGCTTCACATATTATGGCGCAAGCAATTAAAGAATTATGGCCAAACTCTCAAATAGCCATAGGTCCTGTTATAGAAAATGGGTTTTATTATGATATTTCTTGTGATCATCAAATAACTCCAGATGATTTTCCTTTAATCGAAACAAAAATGAAAGAGATCATAAAAGCAGATTATAAAATCAGACGGGAAGTCGTATCGAAATCTGCTGCAATTGATTTATTCGCTAAAAAAAATGAACGATTCAAGGTGGAATTAATTCAAGATCTGGCTTCAGAAGATGTCTCTCTCTATTGGCACGATGATAAGTTTGTTGATTTATGCCGGGGGCCGCATTTACCCAAAACAGGAAATGCGTCTACTCATTTTAAGATAGTGAAAATTGCTGGCGCATATTGGCGTGGAGATTCAAAACGAGAGATGCTTCAGCGAATCTACGCAATTTCATGGTTTTCCAAAGAAGATCTAGAGACTTATCTGCACAATCTAGAAGAAGCTGTAAAAAGAGATCATAGAAAAATTGCGAAAGAGATGGATCTATTTCATATGCAGGAAGAATCTCCTGGATGTGTATTTTGGCATCCGAACGGATGGATCTTATACAATCTTCTAAAAGACTATATTAAAAAGCGTATTCATGAAGATGGGTATGTTGAAGTTTCTACACCGCAGATGATTGATAGATCTCTTTGGGAAGCTTCTGGGCATTGGGAAAAATACCGTGAAAATATGTTTATTGCCGAGTCTGAAGGTAGGATTTTAGCCATTAAGCCGATGAATTGTCCGGGCGCGATTCAAATATTCAAACAAGGAACAAAAAGTTACAGAGATTTGCCTCTCAGAATGGCTGAATTTGGTTGTTGTCATAGAAATGAGCCCTCTGGCGCTCTTCACGGAGTCATGAGGGTGAGGGGATTTACTCAGGATGATGCGCATATTTTTTGCACACCGGAGCAAATTGGTTCGGAAACTAAAAAATTCTGTTTTCTGTTAGAAAGAATTTATAAAGATTTAGGATTTGAGAATTACAGTGTGAAATTTTCAGATCGTCCGGAAAAAAGAACGGGGACTGATGAAATTTGGGATATTTCGGAAAAATTATTAAAAAATGCAGCGGAAGAAGCGGGTCTGCTCTATTCTCTCAATAAAGGAGAAGGAGCTTTTTATGGTCCCAAGTTGGAATTTATTTTAAAAGATAAAATAGGTCGAGAATGGCAATGTGGAACTTTGCAGGTGGATTTTCAATTGCCAGAAAAATTAGGCGCTTGGTACACCGGAGAAGATGGACAAAAACACAGCCCTATTATGTTACACAGAGCTGTCCTCGGATCTTTAGAAAGATTCATTGGAATTATGTTGGAGCATTATGCAGGAAAGCTTCCACTATGGTTAAGTCCAATTCAAGTAGTTTTTGCAACGATTACTAACGAATTTGATAATTACGCGTCGCAGATCTCTCGCGTGTTCGCTACAAACGGAATAAGAATCGAGACAGATTTCAGAGCTGAAAAAATATCCTATAAAATAAGAGAACACATAATCAGGAAGGTTCCTATTATAGCCATAATTGGAGCTAAAGAAGTAGAACAAAACCAACTAACCTTAAGATTTATCGACGGAAATCAAGAAACACTAATAATTAATGCAGCTATTGAGCGTATAAAATCTATTTGTACGATTCTGCATTAAATAACCATTTTTTCGAGATTGGACCTGAAGTTTTATCCCATTGTAACTTCATTAATGGCTCCTCGGGACGGATTCGAACCGCCGACCCAGTGGTTAACAGCCACTTGCTCTACCGCTGAGCTACCGAGGAACAACCGTACGAGTAGTTTATCAGAAAAAAAATGTTTTACAAAGTCGTCGTAAAAAAAATGTATTTTTTTTATCATGAAAATTATTTGAATCGAGGTGTACTAGAATTTACAGGGATATGTATTTAGAGTTATTATACTTATGGGATTATAAACAATATTGAATCCTGGATAATGCTGTGTTATTTAATATAAGCGGTAGATATATTAGGAGGATAGCTCAATTAGGCTAGAGTGGCGGTCTCCAAAACCGCAGGTTGGGGGTTCAATTCCCTCTCCTCCTGCCAAAAATAGATTGGAAAGGTTTTTTTATGATTAGTCCTGCTGAATTTGTGAGTCAAGTTAGGCGAGAATTACAAAGAGTTACGTGGCCATCCCAAAAAGAGACCATGGGGATGACTGTCGCGGTTATTATGATGATGGTCTGCGCTATGATATATTTTTTTATATCCGACAGCATAATATATTTTTGTCTCCGCAAAATTTTGGGTATTTAGGAGCAGCATTATGGAATGGTACATAGTTAACGTTTATTCAGGTTCCGAAGAAAAAGTATGCAAGGCGATACATGATCAAGCGCAACGAAGTGGATTGTCTTCCAGTTTTGGAGAAATTTTAATTCCAACAGAAGAAGTTGTTGAATTGAAAAAAGGAGAGAAAGTAAAAACTTCCAAGAAGTTTTTTCCGGGATACATCCTAGTACAGATGGATCTTACAGATAAGGCATGGCATTTAGTAAAATCTACACCAAAAGTGTCTGGGTTTCTCGGTACAAAAGAAAAGCCTCAGCCGATTTCTGAATCGGAAATGAAGCGAATAGTTAAGAAAGTAGAAGATAGCACCCAAAACCCGCGTCACTCAGTTGATTACGAAATTGGAGATGCCGTTACAGTGTGTGATGGTCCGTTCGCGTCTTTCCGAGGGACAATAGATGGAGTAGATCAAGAAAAAGAACGGGTTAAAGTTGCTGTTTCTATTTTTGGAAGATCGACTAATGTTGATTTGAGCTTTTTTCAGATCGAAAAAATTGTTTAATATTATGGCTTGAAGATCTATGACCTTACTGGTATAAGTACGCAAAGAAAAGAGGGATATATGAGGACTTTTTCTATTAAAGCCGGAGAGATCAAGAAGAAGTGGGTGCTTGTTGATGCAACCAATCTGATTTTAGGCAGATTGTCTGCTGTTGTTGCTACGCATCTCCGTGGCAAGCATAGGCCTGATTTTACACCAAACATGGATTGTGGTGACTACGTTGTCGTAGTTAACGCAGATAAAGTTTGTGTTACCGGAAATAAGATGGAGAATTATGTTTTTTATTGGCATACCGGTTATCCGGGAGGTATAAAACAGCGAACGTTAAGAGAAAGACTCTCTAGTAAATTTCCAGAGAGAGTTATAAGTAAGGCTGTTGAAAGAATGCTTCCCAAAGGACCACTGGGTCGTAAAATGCTGGAAAATTTAAAGATTTACAAAACATCTGATCATCCGCATGCCGCACAGAATCCTACGGTTTTAAATTTGGTATCGGTCAATCCGAAAAATACAAAGAGGAGTTAGTTATGGAACCAGTATCCGGAATCAAAAAAGCAGCGACTTCCGATTCCAAGGGGAGATTTTATGGCACAGGGAAACGTAAAGAGTCTATTGCTCGTGTTTGGCTAAAACCAGGAAGCGGGGATGTCGTTGTAAATGGTAGAAAATTCTTCGATTATTTTAAAAGATCCGTTTTAAATGCCTTAGTTTTACAGCCTTTTTCCGTTGCGAATAGAATAGGGCAATATGATGTATTTTGCACTGTGTGCGGAGGAGGTTTATCCGGGCAGGCAGGAGCTGTACGTCATGGAATTAGTAAAGCGCTAGCAGATTGCGAGCCTGGTTTACGTTCTGCTTTGAAGTCAATTCAGTTATTAACTCGCGATAGTCGTGTTGTTGAAAGAAAGAAGTACGGTCTTATGAAAGCAAGGCGCAGTTTCCAATTTTCCAAGAGGTAGTTTTCTTTTTAATCAAGGAATTGTTATGATTAGCGTAAAGTTGCCAAGGCAGTCTTCCACAATGACTGTGATGGTTCGTGCTGCGGTTAAAGCGTCCAAAGGTTTGTTACGGGATTTCGCAGAGTTAGAGAATCTCCAGGTTTCGGTAAAAAGTAATAAGGATTTCGTCACAAGTGCTGATCTTAAAGCTGATACTGTATTGAAAGAGGAATTGTTACATGCACGGCCGGATTATTCTTTTTTGTCAGAAGAGTCAGAAGAAATCATTGGAAGTGACTTATCTCATAGATGGATAGTAGATCCATTAGACGGGACAATTAATTATATGCACGGATTTCCTCATTGGGCTATCTCTCTGGCTCTAGAGAGAGATAAGGAAATTGTTGCTGCAGTAACTTATGACCCAGTGAGGAATGAAATGTTTTGGGCGGAAAGAGGGTATGGCGCTTATCTGAACGATAGAAAGATCCGAGTATCTGGAAGAAGAGCGTTATCAGACACTTTAATATCCTATGGAATAATCGGAAAGAATTCCGTATTAGGAACTTTGTTATCTTCTAAAATTAGAAGAACTGGGTCTACTACTTTAAATATGGCCTATCTTGCCGCTGGGCGGTTCGATATACTTTATTCGTCTCCTAATCGCAGTCAATGGGATGTCGCAGCTGGTATATTGTTGATCAAAGAAGCTGGCGGAGTTCTTTCAGATGATAAGGGAAATTTCACGGAAAATTATAAAGAAATTTCGATAATGACCAATGTAAACCTATTGCCTCTAGTACTTGACAGTGGGGATTAAGATTATTGGCGGGAGATTCAAAGGTTTTTTAATAAACATTCCAAAATCCGCCAGACCAACTTTATCTCGTTATCGTCAGACTTTATTTGATACGCTGGAAGCGTTATTTATCAAAAGAAAAGAGTCCTTCTATGGAAAAATAGTTTTGGATTGCTTTGCCGGATCCGGTGCATTGGGATTGGAAGCCATTTCTAGAGGAGCGTCTCGTGCTTATTTTTTCGATTCAAGTAAAGAGGCTATATCAGTTTTGCGCAATAACATAAAAAAACTACAAGTTGGAGATATTTCAGCGGTTTTTAAATGTGATTTGGAGCATTTTTCTCTCAGGAACTTATCTAATCCGTGCGATTTGATATTTATCGATCCTCCCTACGGAAAAATAACTATTTCTTTAATTCTAGAGAAATTGTCATTAGCAAATTGGGTAAGCGAAAATACGTTGATAGCGATCGAATATTCATCCACCAATCCAATAGATATTTCAGACAAATATCAGACTATATCCTCAAAAAAATATAAAACTTCGTCTCTCTTAATAAGCACTTTAAAGGTTTTATCAGAATAACAGAGATGTAAATGAATCTACTCTTCTATCATTTTTATAGCGCCACATGGACATTCACTTGCGCAAATGCCGCATCCTTTACAATAGTCGTAATTGAATTCTAGAGAGCCATCTTTATGTTTTATAATCGTGCCATCAGGACAATATCCATAGCAATTATCGCAATGGAAACAATTTCCACAGGAAAAACATCTAGATGCTTCTTCTATTATTTTTTTCCCTGAGTAAGAAGTATCTTTTTCTTTAAAAGATATGTCCATTGGAATAAAGACATTTTTCCGAGGATTTTTCGTATAATAAGCCACGTTTAATCTTTTGAAAGTTATTACTTCATTTTTAGGAGGTTTGGTAACTTTTGTACTCCTTAGATAAGCATCGATATAATTAGAGGCTTTTTTTCCCCATGCAATTGCATGAGTAACAGTTCTTTTTCCAGAAATCGCATCTCCTCCAGCGAAAACGCCGGGTATTTCCGTCATCATATTTTCATCTACTTCAATTACTCCGTTTTCAGAAACATTTATCCCCTCTATATTGCTAAACATATCTTTGTCTACCGATTGACCAATAGCGAAAATAACACTATCTGCATAAAGTATCTCGAGTTCTCCGCTTTTGGATAAAATGCTCGCTTCTCGATCATAATTCATTTTATCAACAAAAATTTTATTTTTATCTACTTTGCTAATAGTACGAAGGCATAGGATTTCTATCCCTTCCGCAAGAGCTTCTCCTATTTCATTTTCATTTGCAGGCATATCGTCAATAGTACGTCTGTAGATTATCTTCACATTTTTTGCTCCGAGGCGCAAAGAGCTTCTAGCTGCGTCAATAGCTGTATTTCCACCTCCGCAAACAAGAACTGTTTGACCAAGATACGGTAAATCTTTATCTTCGTTTTCAAGCTTTTGGAATAAACCTACTGCATCAACAATATTGGAGCCTGATTCAATTTTCACATCTGGTTTGAGCGCGATACTTGCTCCTACAGCGATATAAACTGCGTCGAATTCCTTTATTGCTGCACATATATCGTCAATTTTTTTATCGCATATTATCTTCACACCGAAATTCACGATTCTTTTTATTTCTGTGTCTAAAACGTTGTTCGGAAGACGATATCTTGGAACACCGTAACGCATCATACCACCTGGTTTCTTATGGTTATCGTAAATCGTTACTTCATGCCCTAGCTTTTTCAAAAAATACGCTGCAGATAATCCGCTCGGACCAGCCCCGATAATAAGAATCTTTTTTCCGGGATAATTAGCATTTTTTTCGAATTCCCATCCCTTAGCAATGGCTAAATCTCCAATGGACCTTTCCAACAGATTAATATTTACGGCACCGTCAGTTATTGCTCTATTGCAAGCTTTTTCGCACATACTATAGCAGACTCTTCCAATTACTGCGGGAAATGGATTGCGTTCCACCATAACCTTCCAAGCGTCAAAGAATTTTCCCTCAATGGCAAAATATAGCCACTGCTGTATGTTCTCTCCTGCAGGACATGCGGAGTTGCAAGGAGGAAGCCGCGTTATATATTCCGGACGTTTAGTTCTCCAAGATCCAGTTTTATTGCAAAGACTAGTTGAAGCATCGAGAACAACTGCGAAAGGTTTATTCATTTGAGATTCCTTTTTTCAATCCATATTTTTCTATATTTTTGTCAGCAATTTTTTGTAGAAAAGAAAGCGGATCGGGAGAAGCGCTTTTCGAAAAGAGATGTGCAAATCTCCTTTGAGCTTTAAGATAATCATCTACTGCTATGACTTCATCTATCGGAGTAGACTTTGTAACTTTTCCATTTTCTGCTTCGAATAGTGGAAATAACCCGCATTTGATAGCTAATTTCGCTATTTTAACCGTTTTCGACGGCTCGAATCCCCATCCTAAAGGACAAGGAACGTGTATATGTACATACCTTGCCCCATTAATTTGTACGGCCTTTGCGATTTTCTGCTCTAAATCATGGATATGCCCTATGCTTGCCGTAGCCACATATGGAATACCATGAGCCATAGCTATTTGTGGAACATTTTTCCCCGTTTGAGGATCGTTTCCCATATATTTCGAATTAGGAAGGGTCGTAGCGGTTCTTGTAAACGGTAGAGTCGCTCCAGATCGTTGTACTCCCGTATTCATATAAGCTTGATTGTCGTAGCATATATAAAGAACATCATCATTTCGTTCGAACATCCCTGATAGACATCCCATTCCAATGTCGTAGGTAGATCCATCTCCTCCTTGTGCGATAATTCTAATGTCGTTTCTCTTTTGATTAGAAAGAGCTGCTGCCACGCCCGAAGCAACAGCAGGAGCATTCCCGAATAACGAATGTATCCACGGAATTTTCCAAGCATTTTCCGGAGTTGCGCAGGAAAAAACTTCCAAACATCCGGTAGCATTAACCAAGATTATTTTTCCGTTAGCTGCTTCATAAGCCGCATCGATGGCACATCTTGCAGCAAGAGCTTCTCCGCACCCTTGACAGGCTCTATGACCGCTCGAAATGGTATTGGGCCTTAAGCGACTTGCCTGAATAGTTACATTTTCACTTTTTATTCTATTCCCGAGAGTGAGACTTGACATTAGTTGTTCTCCTTACTAACCATACAAATACCCGCTATTGAGCCTCAATAATTCCTTCATTCAATCCCAGGAATTTTGTACTTTGATTATTGTTTTTTTGTAGGAAACACTCTTTCAGCATAGATCTTGTAATATTCCGCCCTCCAATACCTGCAATTACGGATACTATTTCTTTATCTTTTATAGCCAATTCAATCTCTCTGGATAAAAAACCGCCAATACCAATTGCAAAAGCCTTTTCAACTACAATGATTTTTTTTGCATTTTTCAAAGCCTTATTAAGAATATCAGCAGGAAAGGGACGATAACAGATTAGTGATAAAAGGCCAATTTTTTCTCCATTAGCGTTTAATTCATCTATAACTTCCTTTATAGTTCCCGCTACTGATCCCATAGATACTATTACCGTTTCGGCTCCATCAATTTCATATTCTCGCAAAAATCCGCCGGATTTTCTTTTGAATTTTTGAAAAAATTCCTCCGAGATAGAACCAATAGTTTCAATAGCTTTCATTTGTTTTATATGAGCTATATAGCGAACTTCCATAAAATAATCGGGAGAGACCATTGCTCCCATTGCTAATGGTTCCTCGATATCCAGACATACCTCAGGACTATAGAAAGGCAAGAATTTATCAACTTCTTCCTGAGAAGGAATATCAACTCTTTCGTATGCATGAGTTAAAATGAATCCATCAACGCATATCATAACAGGATTTTTAGTTTTTTCTGCTATTTTGAAGGCTTGGATGTGTAAATCTAGAGCCTCTTGATTAGTTTCTGCGAAAAACATCATCCAACCAGCGTCTCTGGCAGACATAGCATCAGAATGGTCGTTCCAAATATTAATCGGAGCGCCTATGGTTCTGTTTCCCAGAGTCATTACTATGGGTAATTCCATACCTGAAGCATTGTAAACAGCCTCCATCATATATAATAACCCTTGACTCGACGTAGCAGTATAGCTTCTAACTCCGGCAGCTTCAGATCCTATCGCCACGCTTAATGCCGCCATTTCCGATTCTACATTAATGAATTCGCATTCTGACAATTCACCGCTTCTAACAAGTTCTCCTAAACCTTCTACTATATGAGTTTGAGGAGTAATTGGATACGCACAGACGACTTTTGGACGACACAAAGCTATTGCTCTAGCAATGGCCTGAGATCCTTCTAGTTGACAAAGCATTAAAGATCTCCCTTTTGAGTTTTATCATATGCAAAGCATGCCGCTTTGATATTTTTCTCCGCTATTGTCCCGGAAAATTTCTGTTTTATCGCTGCGATTACCGAATCTATTTTTATGATACCTGTAAGAGCTGCGAAACTGCCCAATAAAACAGCGTTCGGAATAGGTTTTCCTATGTATTCCATAGCTACTCCGACGGCATCTATACAACTAACTCGAATACTCTTATTGTTACACGATACAGGAGCTCTCGAGCTTACTAAAGCGAATCCCGAATCGACTATTCCGTGGAATGCATTAGATGGCTCTATTACAGTTCTATCCTGAATTATTACCGCATTAGGTTCCATAATAGGTTCTCTCAAATATATTTCTTTTTCGGAGATTCTGCAGAAAGCTGTAACAGGAGCCCCCATCCTTTCCGAACCAAAACTAGGAAACGCCTGGGAGTGTTTCCCATCTAAGAAAGCAGCGATGGATAACAATTCAGCTGCAGTAACAACTCCTTGTCCCCCTCTACCATGAATTCTTATTTGAAACATTCAATTCCTGAAACGAAACTACGCCATTATAATATATGATTTTAATAAAATAGTAAAGAGAAAAAATCTATTGACTCTCCCTATTTATCTATTTAGTTTCCGCGGGTTTTATGAATTTATCGTCTTCAATCTTTTTCAATAAAATTAACCTGGAATAAACATTTTTGTTGTTTAATTGTCATGAGTTAGGAGATACAGAAAATGCGTATAGATATAATTGTTCCTACTTTTGATGATACTTCAGAGGAGGTTACCTTATCGTCCTGGTACAAAAAAGTTGGAGATAAAATTTCCAAAAACGAAATAATTGCAGATGCAGAAACTTCTTCGGTTGCTTGCGGGATTACTTCCAGCTACGAATGTATACTAGCGAAAATCCTTGTGCAAGAAGGGGGAATGATATCTCAAGGAGCAAAGATAGCGGTTATAGAGACTGATCTTAATGCTTTCGATGTCATTCAATCAGAAGAGAAGCAGGAAGAAATAAAAAAAGAAAGTGAAGAGTTGCTCTCAACTGTAAGTGCTCAAATTGAGCAAGAAGAGGAAAAATTAGGAAATGTCGAAAGAACAACAACTCAAGCTCAAAACAACGACAACGGCTATTGTCTTTCCGTTCCTTTAGAAGAAGAAAAGCAAGTGGAAGAAGCAAAAGAAGTTGTAGCGGAGATGTCCGAGTATACTGAAGAAAAATGTAAAACAATTCTGAAAAATGCAGAAAATCAAGCGAAAGAAGAGGCACAAAAGTTAAAAATTGCCATTCTAGAAGAGGCTCAGAAAGTTGCAAAACTTCAAGCAGAAGAACAAAAAAGTAAAATTCTAAAAGAGTACGAGGAAAAAGCGACTAAAGAAGCAACAGAAATGCATCAAAAGATCATTCAGGGCTCTCTACAAGAGGCTGAGGACACAAAAACTAAACTCATAGAAGAAGCAAAAGAAAAAGCTCTTCAAGAAGCAGAAAAAATCAAAGAGAAAATTCTGGAAAAAGCGCGCAAGGAAGCGGAATTCGAGGCTAATGCTTTACTTTTCGAAAAAATTTCCAAAGCGAATGATGAGGCAAAACAAAAAGCAGAAACTATTTCAAAAGAAATTATTGAAGAAGCAATTGCAGAGTCCAAACGTGAGGCAAAGGAAATAAAAAAAGACATTATCCATTCTTCTCGCAAATATGCGGCGAAAGAAGCGGAAAATATGGTAAAAAACTTAATAAAAGAGGCGAAAAATGAATCTTATTTACAAGCGAAAGAACTCGTATCATCGTCTCAAGAACTGGCTCTCAAAGAAACTGAGTCTTTGAAGAGGGATATTCTTAAAAACGCTGAAGAAGAAATAAGAAGTACTAGCAATTCGCTTCTAAGAGACGTTATTTCTGAAATTACAAAAGAAATCAATAAAAACATTGAAGAAATAAAGAAAGAATCCGATAGATTAATAAAAGACGAGGTGAAAACTTTATCTAAAAACATCAAAAAAGAAGAAGCTGTCATTCAAGCGGAAAATTCTAAAATCATTGCAGATTATGAATTGCTTCGAGAAGAACAAGATCTCTCCATGAAGATTAAAGAGGAAAAACTGTCTCAAATAGAGAAGGAAAATGAAATCGTAAAACAACTGTTAAGTCCGGGTAATAAAGATGTTCCAACAGAAGTATATGCTGATAATTGGAATAAACCAAAATTCTTCGATTCACCAGGCGATTATAATGAACCAATCGATATGCTCCAAAAACGAATTTCAGAGAAAATGAAAGATTCATACGACGCTTCAGTTATCTCAACTGTATCAAATGAAGTTGATATGAGCGCCGTTTTATCATTAGAAAAAGCTTTCGGAAAGGCTTTTAGCAAAAAGCATAATACGCGACTGGGATTTACTCCCTTTTTCATATCGGCTTCCATAGCCGCCTTGAAGCAATATAGGATTTTTAACGCACACATTCGTAACGACGAGATTATATATAAAAATAATTTTGATATATCGATTATTACCTGTGGAAATGATGGAATAGCTGCCCCTGTCATCCGAAATGCCGATGTTTTAACCATAGCTGAAATAGAAAAGGCTATGATTTTGCTTTCCAGAAGAGCAATTGAGGGGACATTATCTATTGAGGAAGTTTCTGGTGGGACGTTTACTGTTATCAACGCAGGAATTTATGGATCTCTGATAGGAACGGATTTGCTTACTCCTCCTCAGGTTGCTACACTTAGCGTTCATAAAATGCATAATCGACCGATAGCGACGGATAATGGAATGGAGATAAAGCCTATGCTTTATATATCTTTGTCCTACGATCATCGTATTTCAGATACTAGAAAGGCTTCTGAATTTATATCGAATATTAAAAGCTATGTAGAAAATCCAGGATGGCAAGTCCTTGGGTTATGCTAAATGTTGCAATCGACGTATTTGGGAATGTGTGTGGTTCTCAGATGACAAATGGTGGTTATCGAGGAAATTATTGTAGTTGGCCATTCTTTTCACCGATTTTATCTGTGATTTCGCCTTTTTTACGGCCCATGATATTTGTCTATAATAATACTGGGGGTGGCTCTCTTTATCAGGCGATTCGGGCGACCGATCCAGGTTTGGATGCCCTAATTGTCCGCATACTTATCTATATTTTTGTCCACATTTCTATCTATATAATTTTCTCCATCTACGATTTTTGCTTCCTCTTTCTATGGATTCCCGAACGGATTGCGGTGCAGTCCTAGGGATGACGCGCTCTTTTTCGTCATCCCCAGCGAGTGGAACGAGCGTTGAGGGGCCAGAAGGAGGAATGAGTTGGCGGTGGTTCATGAAAGAAGTATTGAAAGGGGTTAAAAGATGAAGCGTAGAAGTGACAGCGTAGAAAAAAGAGAGTGTATGACGATAAAAAGGCTGAAAAGCATCGTAAAGCATCTGGCAATGCGCGCTTGCAGAAGGAATCTGCGGCTGAAAGAGTCATCGCGTGGATATATTTTTCTATTGATGTGCGTAGCGATTCCGGTGTTATTGTACGGTGTGAAGCACTCGGTGGACATTGTGAATGAGAACCGTGTGAAGATTTACGAGGGCGATATGCAGGGCACTATTCACAAGCGCTGCGGGAAAGAGGCGGCATTGGAGGTCGCCAGACGCTGGAATCCAGGCCTGACTTTTAAACAGCAGAAAGAATCGATACTCAGGGTTGCAGACGACGTTTATAACAGGAATCCGACCTATTACAACAGCGTAGCGCATAATGCAATTCCTGGTCTGGAAATCCGCAAGCATAAAACAACCGTCGGTGGCGCATCCGACCCCCTCAACGTCACCATGGAAAACACCGGAGACGTCGGCCAAGTCCTCGATTCCTCTTCCCGCACCGTAAAATACACGACTCAAAATGGGCAGAATGTTCGAGAAATATTTAACTATGGCGGAAATCAAATGTTTCATCGAATAATGTATGGTGACGACAAAGATCCAAATTTTCTGCTCAAGCAGGATGAATCAGGAAAATGGGTCTCTGAGGATATGTTCTGGGATGTGTGGTGGATACCAGGGTATTACGACAGAAACAGTTGCACTTTGTCTTTTCGCAGTGTGTACAAAGCTAAAGGATTCTACGCGAATTGCGATGGGAAAAACTCAGCAAATGAGAACACAACATATACTCAACGCGCACATTCAAATGACGACAAAGTACAACTGACAATCGAAAACGACAAAATCAAAGTGCAAACAGATTCCGATATCGGCTACGCAGTTCCTGCTGAGTGCAATGTTGATATAATCCTTGCAATTCCAGTGAATGGAGCTGCATCGAACAAAAATAATTGTGATAAATCGTCTCCAACTTCTGAAAATCCAACTGTTTTTTGTGTAGGTTCCCTTAGTGCAAGCTCTATGGATTTGACTACTATCGCTTATTTCGAAGAATATGAGCAAGAAATTCAAACACCTGTTTGGCAGATTGCTAAAGCTTTTAAAACCTTTTTGCGCGACAACTTTGAGTTTACACGCGGAGTTAATGTAGGACTGATTCCATATTCTGGAAAGTTGTCAATTCCTCCACATCGAAAAGCATGGACAGAACCTATTGCTAATTTCGATCCATCCAAATTTTTGCAAAATCAGAACAGTTATCCAGCCTATATTAGGGGCTGTTTTTTGTACAACACCCTAGGGAAGGAAAACTCGTCATTATCTGCACAAGCTTATACTTATGATGAGCGTAATCCGAAACAATACGACCTATTAAGTGGTTCGGCTATGATTTGGGGAATATGCTCAGCGTTAGTTGGAAATAGTACTCCTTTGACCGGTGTTATGTGTCGTGGGAAATTAAGCGTGGAAGAGACATACGGCGACAACAAGATGTGCCTGGGAGATTTGCTATCTACTGCTGATCCAGCAACCTCGACAAAATTTCGCCGCGCAAACAATATTCCATGCTATTTGGGATATGCAAACTTTTTGTCGATGACCTGCGAAAAGACAAATGTAGTAGCACACAAAATGTTCAGGGATGGGGGAGCGATTAATGGAACCTACTCATCTCATTACTATTCATTGCCATATTTTTTGATCGAGTTGCAGCCTGATGTTGGAAAGATTTGTGACCTTTTGACTGCAATTGGTCCAGTATTTGACGACTATAATGTCTCGAATTTTCTATTCATTCCGATAACGTGGGCGAATAATCTGCTGCAGTCGTGGACAGAAGATCCGGCATGCGACGCCATCGACACGATCGGTTCGTCTCCAACAGAGGGGCAATTGTCGCGACCATCAAAAACAACAACAGGAAGAAAAAAAGCGCTGATCTTGGTTGTGAATAAACCGGATTGGTTCGAACCGGGAGAACTAACACACCTCGGATTCGACAACGACTTCTCAGAAATCCCTATGATCGAATCTGACTGCATCAGGTTCGACATCGATTACTCAGATACTTCACGAAAATTCGCCAACGGATCATCATATGACGGCATAATTATGGG
>JAIRMQ010000026.1 GCA_031258575.1 Holosporaceae bacterium
TCTATGTCGCATTCAAAGGTCTCAATATCAAGATGCTTATGATGCGAAAGGTACTTCTTTTTATGCGGGAATAAAATGTAATTTACAATGGCCAAAAATATGACCGGCTTCATATCTCCGTAGTCGTTATCGCCGTTTTTATCCTTCTTTATGCGCTGATTTAGATAAACCCGACAAGCATATGCTTTGGCTCTGTTCAGAAAGTGAGAATCGCTGGCGCACTGCATTTCGATGATAAACTGTCTTCCGGTTATGTCTTTACACAGAACGTCGACGATGCTCTGACGGGACATAGCAATCTCCGGATCCTGAGCGGTTTTGAGAAACTCAACATCCTCAATGCGAGGATGAACACCCTCAAATACGTCGTTCAAAAATTGTATCAATATATTCCTGTGCTTTTCCACGCCGAACAGACGTTTGAAAGCAAAATCATTCTTGGGATCCAGAAAACTTCTCATGTGCCGTTTCTCTAAGTTAATTTAACAACTTTTAGTATAACACACTTTGCGGAATTACGGTAATTTTTTCGATGCTTGGCTTTTGCTTAATGCATATAACGTTCTCCGGTTCCGCTGCTTCAACTTTTTCTTTGATTACAAGCAGTTACGGAGATTTTTCTGAAGGCCGTCCTCGCGCTATGTTAATGTCACTCAGGACGAACTTTTTAGATTCTCCGTTCCCCTGCCAAAATTTCATTGTGGTTACAAGGAGTTATTGAGACAATTCCGCGGAAGCGTCAACCACTATGTTAGCGGGAGTCGAAAAGCGAATTTTCTTGACATTTTTGCGCCATATCTCTTGGTTAGAAAATCACTCGATGGTTAGCTATTTTTTAGACGATATACTCCGCACATCTTCCAACGACAAGCCGGTGGCCTGAACTATCTGCTCCAGGCTTAGTCCCATGGCTAACAAATTAATCGCTGTTTCGCATTTGCCTTCAGCCTTTTCACGTTCCTTGGAAATGACAAATGCAGCACATTCGTTGTAGAAGAACCTTTCTCCTTGCCTCGTATTCGGCTCCGAACTGGTTGTGAAGACCGTAAATAAAATCCACTCACTGTGGACTTAACAAAGCTTCTATAGTTTCCAGAGTCTGTCTGTTAACTCCGCTAAAATCTTTTTTAGACTTACGTTGCTGATAAATCTCTGCGAAATCCTCAATCCTATTACAGGAATTGGCACTAAGCTTTTCTAATACATCATCGTCTAACTCATCCAAGCAGGCATCTCCTGAAGATACCAAAGCTAAAAAATTTACTACTTCTTGAAGTTCTACTAGAGAGTCACGGAGCAGGCTACTTAAAGTACCTTTTTTAGCTTGTTTTAATTGTCTAGCACAGGTCTCCAAATTTGTTATTCTGTTTTTTACTGATATAGCATCATGCTGCAATTTCCAATTCTTAAGCTGATTTACTAGTTCATCAGAAAAACTCTCTTCAACATCATTCATAGCATCGCAACAAAAAACCAAAGACACAAAGAATATACAAAGAACTTTCTTCATTTTAATTTCTCCTCTATCGATAGCCGGGTGCATTGTAACATTATTTTCTACAATCACCAAGCCCATTTCTCCTATTTGGATTATTAAAAGGGCTAACAGGGGCAATATAGCCCTTTATGTAAAACATATGACTTTCATTAACTGCATTTATTACTTTATTGATTACTTTTCTGTCTTCATAAAAGTCGTTTCGTGAATGTCCAAATCTAATTGGAGATCCTATGCAGACTCTATACAAATTTTCAGATAAATCATCGCCCTCTTTATAAATATTGTCTCCACCAGTATATTGATGAACGCTACCTCCATATGGCACTCCTAATATTGTCCTCATTTCCTCGAAATTACCCCAACCATTCTGTGAAATTATCATGCGATCCGCACCCCATTTTGTAATACAATTGTCCAGACCCGACCAATAATACGCTCCTAAATGATAGTTTCTCAAATTCAAATCGTCATCATCGAAATCTGCCACTTCTTTATTTTTTCTTTTTGGATCTCGCAATGTATGATACCAATGTGTCATTTCATGAAACAACGAAATATCTATTGATGACTCCGAGGTTCCAATAGCAGTGTGTCCATCGTCATTATGGGCTGTAGTTTTTCCAATTATAGTATGTCGCTTATTAATTTCTCTGATTCTAATTTTTTGCCTATTGCTATTGTAAGAACTCTTTACTCCACTGTATATAGATATACATCTATTACTATTACGTAGTATCATTCCGATTACAGGTGGAGTAATTATACCTTCTAAACGACCTGCGTTATTTCCAGCAGCGGTGTGTCTCCTTATTTCTATCAAAATTCTGTATAAAAGCATTCTACCAACAGATGTAGATGCTATTTTTCTAAATTTTCTTTCAAATAGAGCTGTTCTTGTAATATTGCCAGGTATATCAGGATCTGGTACATTTGTTCCGTCTATTGGATTGTGACCAAGCAGATGTACCGGAAGCAGTACTGGTAGTATTGGAAAAGTTATAATCTGCTGGGCAACAGGAGGAGCAACGTTGTTCCATCCAGCTTTTATATAATCATTTGCTCCTGTCCCATCACCTTGGAAATGAATCACTCCAAACATCATCATATACC
>JAIRMQ010000042.1 GCA_031258575.1 Holosporaceae bacterium
GGTGTAATTATAACAAATAACGAAGTGCTAAAACTCGAAGCTTCCCAAAGTGGAAATAATATGTGGATAGAAAATAACTGTATTTGTTTTCACGGAACAGGTGAATTGCATGTTACAGTAAAACCTAGTGCCCCATCAATTCAATACTCCACTCCAACTGGCGAACATATTACGAAATCGGTAAGTTCTGGTGAGACAATCACCATCGATCCTGATACGTACAAGTATGAGAGGAATATCGATGCCAGCGGAAACGCGACATACACCATCAAACTTCAGCTGGACAACGTACAGATTTCCGATCCGCAAATGGTTGATACGATGAACATATATGAATATATAAAGCTACGTCTGCCTGAGATGTCGCGCAGCGTTGATTCCAGCAGGAACAGCAACAATAATTTTGTGTACAACATTTTGGGAGCGGAAACGACGGGCATCAATGATTATATCAATTATAATCATAACTCAAGCTTCGCATGGAACGCAGCGACCGAGTGCTGGGAATACTCCAACACTAGCGGTTCCAACTACTTGGAATGCGGGCAATACCCTGGAGATATGTATTGGACTATAAATGTTGAGAATACTCAAGCGACGCAATCGTATCTCTGTTTTTGCACAAATCCAAACAAATACGAATATTTTGACGCTGGTTTGTTTCGACTTTTCAATCCTTTTGGAGGAACTGCATGGAGAGATAATCGTGGAAATTGTTATCCGTTTGAGGTTCACAACTGCGGCGCAGGTGGGATTTCCTTCGCAATAGGAGGTTTGACAATGCCGATCAACACGATTTTGTATTACGCGCTTGCCAAAAATATAGATACTTACAGAAATATAAATGCGGCGGGAGGGATTCTTTACGATAATGATATGATCTGCCAAGTTGTTACAACTCAAGCGTGCGATAATTTAAAAACCGAGTTCGGAGATAACCTACGCATTTATGTCATAAAATACAAAAAACTGAAAGAAAAACCTCATAAAGTAAATACAAACCTGCGCATAACATGTGATTACACATATATAGATGCATGTGCGTCTAGCCCAACCTGCATCTATGAGGCGACCAATCCTCTAGAATTAAATACTGCTCTGAAAGCGATCGCGAAAGACATAAAATTATGGACAGGATATCATGATGGCTACGTCGAAGAATGTCACGATTAGATTTGTCCTAATTTGTGAGATTCACAGAGATCGTTTCAATTTTTTGATATCTTTATAAAAGAAATATGAAGTCCAAGCGAAAAGCGACGGATATTTGCGATATCCCAACTGAAGCTCTTTTTCCCAATGAATATTTTCGATCATGTCGTAAGAAATAACATTGCGTGTTACTAACGGAATTATTGAAAGCGCGATAAAATAAACAACGAAGAATAACTTACATTGTCTGGAAAATATAATAGCGAAGGTCTGTTTTTTGCCCTGTGACATAAACTAACAACCTTTTTTATTAACAATTAGGTGTTGAATTGATGAAAAGATTTCGTTTTTTAGCAGCTGCCATTTCGCACGAATTAGAGAAGGTCTAGCAATAAATACGTAATCAAAACCAGGCATTAGCGCTTCTCTAGTTTCGTAAACTGCAGCTCTCATCCTTCGTTTGCATCTATTTCTAACAACTGCATTTCCAACCTTTTTAGAGGCGGTAAATCCCACTCGAAAAATCTTAAAAGTATTCTGACAACAAAGAACGATTACAAAACGTCCTTTAAAACAAACACCAGAACTAGAAGCTTTTACAAAATCTTGTCTGCGCCTAATTCTAAATTCTTTTTCCAATGAAATTTAGGCAGACAACCGCGACCGCCCTTTAGCACGTCTTGCCTTTAAAACGTGCCCACCAGCCGCTGTTCTCGCCCTGAAACCATGTCTACGTTTACGAATCAATCTACTGGGATTATAGGTTGGTTTAGCCATTGTAACCTATTGCGGAGTAGTTTCAGAAGAAACTGGTCCTGCTGTTTCTTTCGGAGCCACAGGAGTCCCATCTTCATTGAATTTTTCTATCTTCGATTGTTTTTCAAGTCTTCCTATCAACTTCATCATCTCTTCATGCATGATCAATTGCTTCAACATATTAACTGCCTCTTCAAATTTTTGAGGGGAAGTCTCTCTGATATCTCCAACCTTAAATATGTGGAATCCCTTTTCAGTTTTTAAATAATCCTTAGTATAGTCCCCTGCCTTCAAGGATATTAACTTATCTTTCAATTCAGGCGGCATCATACTGACAGGAATGTATCCTTCTTCTCCCCCTTTACTTTTAGATGGAGCTAAACTTTTCTCCTGAGCCAATTTGGAAAAATCTTCTGATTTTCCGAGAGAAACAAGAACTTCCTTTGCATCTTTCTCATTATCCAACATGATGTGAAATACTTTAAATTCTTTCTCTTTTTTGAACTCAACAAGATACTTCGTATACCTAGCTTTAAGAGCAGACTCATTTTCCGCTTTCGCTGCAAGTTCTTTTATAATGAACATCCTTCCAAGCAACTCTTCCTTCGCTCGCTCAACCTGTTCTATGAACTCTTTAGTACGATCCATACCTGCTCTTTTCGCTTGCTCTATCATAAGATAAGCATTCGATCTTTGATCGCGAAGCATTTCAAATAATTTATCTGGAGAAACTCCCTGAATCATCTGAGGAGGTATCATTTTCATGTCCGCTAGAATCTGACTTCTCCGGAATTCTTTCTTGCCGTTAATTCTTAGAACAACTGGATCTCCAACTATTTTTTTCTTGTCGTTAGACGTCGTGACGCTGGCGCTTGGTTGACTAGTACTAGTTTCATTAGAAGACGTATTGCTGGAAGTATCTGAACTATTTTCCTTTGGTGTTTGATTAACGTTACTTTCAGGAGACTTTACAGCAACTCTTTCTGTTTCCTGAGAAAATGCTTCTTTATCAGCTCCTTGTTCGCGAGATTCCTCCCCTATACTAACATTTTTCGATGGCTCCTTCTTGCAGAACGAGTTTTTCAGCGCTCCGCCGCTAACCGAATCAAATAACAAAACCGCCACAACTGTAGCCGTACAACCGATTCCAAATCTCATAATTATTCTCCGAAACTTTAAATGTGAAGCCATTATATATTCCTGATATTCACTCTGCAATAAAAAAATACTTAATATGTGGACAATGAGTTGGAAGTATTGAGCTAGAAAGGATTGGCGGCGGAGAGTATCAATTACATACAATCAGTAAGCATCGGACTTAACTTGATAGAAAATAAAAAGTAAGAGTTTAGCTTTCCCTTGAAACTGCACTGCAGTTATTTCTGTGCAGCACTTGCTTGTTGCATCTCTTTTTGAAGTTGCTGCATTTTGGTATTAAGGTCCTGGATCTCTTTTGTGAAGCCGTTGACTTTTTCAGTGTCCGCCTTAACCGCATTTTGAGCTTTCTTTTGGGCCATGCCTGTCGCACCACTGACTTTTGCTTGGCTTGCTTTTAGTTCTTCCTGTGCAGTTGTGAGCGACATAGTTTTTGAAGATATTTCATTCTTCAAATTAGTTATTTTGTCCATTATTTCTTTCACTGCAGGTGATTGATTAGCTGCATTTGCAATACTATTAGCTGCAGCGCCAATTGCATTATTCCCATTGGCTCCAGTTGCATTTGCAACGGCTGTATTATTCCCATTGGCTCCAGTTGCATTTGCAACGGCTGTATTATTCCCATTGGCTCCAGTTGCATTTGCAGCGGCTGCATTATTCCCATTGGCTCCAGTTGCATTTGCAACGGCTGCATTATTCACATTAGCTCCAGTTGCATTTGCAACGGCTGCATTATTTACATTAGCAACAGTTGCCTTGTTGGATCCTACTCCGCCCAAGAGTCCTTTCAATCCAGAAAAAGCAGAGGATGCAAGCGAAGCTACATTTGCTGCAGTTTGTCCTACTGCGACAGCAGTATTGGCTACGTTGGCTACTTTAGCTCCTGTAGTACCCCCTATCATCTGACCTACTCCGCTGCCAAGTGAACTCATCATCTGTCCAGTCGATTGGCCCTGCATTCCACCTAGTCCTCCCATTCCCTGGGCCCCAAATTGGCCCTGCATTCCACCTAGTCCTCCCATTCCTTGGGCTCCAAGTTGCCCCTGCATTCCACCTTGTCCCCCCATTCCCTGGGCTCCAAGTTGCCCCTGCATTCCACCTAGTCCTCCCATTCCCTGGGCTCCAAATTGGCCCTGCATTCCACCTTGTCCTCCCATTCCCTGGGCCCCAAATTGACCCTGCATTCCACCTTGTCCCCCCATTCCCTGGGCTCCAAATTGACCTTGTTGTCCGTTCGAGGCCTGATTATTGGTAGAATTAGCTCCATTAGACGATGATTGATCCGACTTATCACCAAACATGCTATCAACCATTTTGTTTCCCAGATGATCGAACAATCCTTCTTCACCATCTGCATTTCGTCCTTTAGAGTGGTGGCCTTCACTAGATCTCCGATCATCGTCATGGTCTCTCTCGTAATCATCGTATCCACCGTCTCTATGTTTTCCGCCAAGACGAGAAGATTCTCTTTCGTCTCTATCATCGCGCGCATTTGCTTGATCGCCATAAAATCCGTTTCCACTACCACCATAAGAGCCGTTTCCACCATTATTATGATTGATCTTTTCTTTTAAACACGAAGTACATATCCCATATTCGAATTGCCCACCGATTTTGTGAACAATACCGTCTCTTTTGCAAATTATGCAAACTCCTCGCATCGTATCTCCAAAAGCCAGACTATCTAGTTTGGTGTCGTCGATTACTCCAAGATCTTTTAAATAACCGATTGTTTCTCCTACGATAACGCGCTCTCGCTCCTGCCAATTCAAAGAGATTTCACTGTCGGCAACATCTCGTTGTATTGTCTCCTGCGGAGGTAATTGCTGCCTTGTTCTTGAAAAATTGCCGCGAGATCGACGATAACGATCGCTCTCATAATCTTCTTCATCGTCATAATCTTCTTCATCGTCATCATCTTCTTCATCGTCGTAATCTTCTTCATCGTCATCATCGTCATTTCTTGCTCGTTTTTTCTTTTTATTTTTTTTGTTTTCATTTTCGGAATTTTCCTGATTAGATGATGCTAAAGGTACTTGAGAAGGCATATTCGATTGCAAAGACAAAGGCTCCGGCATTATCTGTCCTTGAGGTTGCGAAGTAGGAAAAGCACTGGGAATTTGTGGGTTGAACTCCACTCCTTGACTATTAGCTTCTGAATTGTTTTCTTCACTTTCTGCTGGCACATCCTCTTCCGGCTGCTCATCCTCTTCCGGCTGCTCCTCCTCTTCCGGCTGCTCCTCTTCTTCCGGCTGCTCCTCTTCTTCCGGCTGCTCCTCCTCTTCTGGCTGCTCTTCCTCTTCTGGCTGCTCTTCCTCTTCCGGCTGCTCCTCCTCTGCTGGTTCTCCCTCTGCCGGCTGCTCCTCGTAAATATTTTTTATTGGAATATTAAATTTTAATATTGAAGACGTTGGTTTTATTCTGGAATGACGTTTAGTTTCGTTTTTAGCCTTATGGTTGTTATCGTATTTTATATCCATCGGCATATTAAGCACTAAACGTATTTTATTCTTTTTATCGATTTTTGATTTTGGTAATGACTTAAGTGGATCTTTCGCTTGTGAAGTTCCAACTGTTGATTTTTTATTGGAACTATTCATCTTTTCTCTAAGCATTTGTTTTTTCTGAGAAATTTTATCTGATGAAGAAGCAGCCTTATGTGTGTTCCCAGTCGTACTCGAAATGGTTTTCACACTCTGAAGAGTTGAAAAACAAACGAGCAAAAATACAATTAATTTCCAAATGCGCATAATTCATCCAACAGCTATTGGCATTTTTTCATAAAAATATTGAATTTTAGTTAAATTAAACGTCCTTTAATGCATACTTTGTAAATATCAATAAACAGTAAAGATAGAAGGTGTTCCCAAATTCTTTGAGAAAAGTTCCGTCATGGCCCAAACTAAGGCGTCAAGCCTGTCGGGAGACTTACTTTTCGGTTCATAAGTGGCCATTTGCATTTCCAACTTATGAAATTGCTTGGTATGAAATATCATTTTCTTTTGATATAGAACGACTATCGGTTCAGCTCTGGAAATTTTTGATGTATGGGCGTATACAGTTTTTATTTTTACGGAATTATCGATAGTTAATAATAAATTCGGAAGAAGTTCTCCTCCCGCGTTACTTTCTATAACAATAAGCCTTGCGGAATATCTACGATAAGCGTCGATTGCTCGCTGCGCCCATATTTTGGGAGGAGCGGATATACTTAAATCATCTAAAACATATCCTTTACCGAAACCGTCCAGTCCCGCGACAATAATTCCCGTTTCATCGCTGTCTTCTCCAAAAGTCAGTGCGGGATCAATTCCAATTACTATGTTTTCCATGAAATGTGGGGCACTTTTATAACAATTTTCTATATCTTCCCACGACCACAGAGTATTTTGATTTTCATCTATTATTTCCGCGTATATTTCCTGAGATTCCAGGCGAGTTCCTTTGAGATATTCTAGTTGTTTTAAAAACGTAGGCGAGAGATTCTCTGTATTTTCAAGCGATGTTCCACGTACTGTTACTACGTCATTTCTAGCCATCAAGTCTTTTATGAACTGTATAGGCCGCGGCGTTGTAGTAAGAATTGTTCTTGGTTTTTCCCCTAATCTTAATGAAAAGGATAATTGCTCGAAAGTTTCTCTCGGACACTGAAATTTAGCGAATTCGTCAATCCAAGCCGCATCAAATTGCGGTCCGCGCAATTGTTCGTATTTTTCGGCTCCATAGAGCGTAGCTATAGCTCCATTTGGCCATTTCAAAAGACGCCTTGAAGAAAAAAAATCTAATTTTTCATTCGATATTGAAAGTAAGCCGCTTTCACCTTCTACCATTACCTGGCGCGCTTCCTGTATTGTATTTGCGATAAGAGCAATACGCTTGTATTGTTTTTTTTCGACCCATTTTTTTATAGTTTCCGCCGCGGCTCTTGTTTTTCCAAATCCGCGGCCGGCGAGAATTAGCCAAATATTCCAATCCCCAGGCGGCGCCAATTGATTGGGACGGGCTGTTTCTTCCCATGATTTTTTATACATATTTCCTCATTATTTTTTACTAAAAATTAATTTTCTTCTCATATGATTGGGGAGAATTGACATTAACGATGAATTCGGAGGCGTTGAACATGAAAGAAAAAGAAAACGATATAGAAGCAGCTTTAGCCAAGAACGACGAAGAATGGCAGAAGAGACTGCTACTGCTAATTTTGATTATGATGGTGGCTATACTTAGTCTCGATTAGAAATCATTTAGGATTCCTTACGAAAATTTTCGCTCGAAAGCTGATTAGCAGTATACGACATAAGAATATTTTTGTCAAGTAAAATTTTTATCTCTTTGAAAAAGCTGATAAAAACGTTCCAAATTAAGTATTATTAGATCCGGTTTTATTATTTCGATAAGAACACAGATCTTTTAATACGCAGTTTTCACAATCTGGTTTTTGTGCCTTACACGTATATCTGCCATGAAGAACCAGTAAATTACTGATAGTTCTTTTATAATCCTCTGGAATAATCTTATGTAGGTCTTTCTCTATTTCGAGAGGATTTTTTTTATTAGAGAATCCTAATCTTCCGCTCAATCTTACAACGTGAGTATCCACCGCTATTTCCGGAGCATTAAATAATACGTTCATAATGACGTTGGCGGTTTTTCTCCCTACTCCGGGCAATGATTCAAGCTCTTCCCTAGAATGTGGAACTTTAGAAGTGAAACGCTCTTTTATAATTTTGCTAAGTTCTATTATGTGTTTCGCCTTGGTTTTATAAAGACCTATCGAACGAATTTCTTTTTCCAATTCTGTTAGTCCAAGATTTAGAACATCGTCAACGCTTTTGTATTTCTTAAAAAATACCGAGGTAACTTTATTCACTTGAACATCTGTTGTTTGAGCGGATAAAACAACGGCAATCAAGAACGTATAGTCAGAAATACAGCGCAATTCGCTATGTGGACTAGGTATAGACGCTGCCAATCTTTTGCAAATTTCTTCAGTTCGCTGCATTTACTACAGATTCCAAATAATCGCGCATTGAATATAATCCCGGGGAATTTCCAACAATCCAATGCGCGCATTTCAACGCTCCTTCGGCAAAAACTCCGCGATTAAAAACGCGATGAGTGATAGAAATCATTTCGTTTTCTCCGACAAAATCGCAGGTATGTTCTCCGAAGATATTTCCCTCCCTAAGGGAAGCTATTTGAGGCTCTTTCGGCAAATGTTTCGCGAGAAATAAGGTGGTTCCAGATGGGGAATCCTTTTTTCCTCTGTGATGTTTTTCCATAATGCCCATATCGAAATCCGGAAAAATTTCTGCACTTTTTTCCATTAAATTGGCCATTAATTGAATACCTACGCTGAAATTGCTTGCATGAAGGACCGGTATCATTCTGGAAGCTTCATCTATTCGACTAAATTCATTGAAAGAAAAACCAGTGGTTCCAATTACATATGGAATTCTATATTCGGTCGCTATTTTTATTATTTTTAAGGTTGCGGTAGGAATTGAAAAATCTATTATTACGTCGCTTGTTTTTATAATTTCATGGATTTTCTCTTCTGAAGTTTTTCCAGATATCCCTTTGGTTTCATATTGAGAAGTTAATGCGGCTAAAACTTTTCCCATTCTGCCGGTTATTCCCACTATTCCTATTCTCATAAAATCACGCTCCCAAAATATATACTAACTTAGTATGAGCTTTCCTGCATATTTTTGCGAGAAAATTTTACTGAGGAGGAGTTTCGTTGAATAATCCTAATTTAGGAGTAAAGATTACAACTGCATTAAAATATCCATTGCTAGTGGTTAATTTCGGATGAAGCAGTAAAAATCCTAGATTTTTGTCGCGAAATCGATTGACAAAATGCCAGGAGCGCCTCTGTCCGTAAGGATTACCCCCCCCCCCCCTCCGTTGCATCTTAGCCAATGTGCGCATTAATTCGCGACATATGTTTTTAAAATTTTTCATAAAAATCACCTTAATTGCGCATTGTATATAACACATTCCTTCCGACCTCCATATCGGAATAAAAAGTACCAAGTTCAGGAAAAATGTGATAGAATACACGAAGCAATTTTGAGAAAAACATGCACAGGTTTTTAAATCCTCGAAACGATTTCGCGTTTAAGCAGCTTTTCGGTACCGAGAAAAACAAGGATATTCTGATTCAGTTCCTTAACGATATATTCGAGGGTCAGCATGACAGAATTGAAGATGTCGAGTTTCTAAAAACTAACTTGGATCCAGAGGTAGCTCTTCTGCGACAAAGCATTGTCGATGTTCTATGCAAAGACACGAACGGCAATCATTTTATAATCGAAATGCAGTATGCGTCCGACTCGCATTTTATTCAACGCGCCGTTGCCTACGCCTGTCGAGCATATCTAAATCAGCGAACTCAAGATGAAGATAGTAGAAATCATACTCACCTTAAGAAGAAGGTAAATTACGGAAATATGAGTCCGGTAATTTTTTTCTCGGTGATAGAGAAAACTCTGTTTAAGAACAAGAAGGAATACCTGTCGCATCACAAAGTCACAGATGTCTGTACCGGAGAGGTTGATATAGATAAGCTGTCATTTTCGTTTCTGGAACTCTCGAAATTCAGAAAAGAATCCATCGATGAGCTTGAAACAAACATTGAAAAATGGGCGTATTTCTTCAAAAATGCAGAATTATTAAGTCAATACGAAGCGAAGGAGATAGAAAAAAATGATCAGCAATTTTGGAAAGTGTATACGGCTCTGGCTGAATACAACTATAGTCCGGAAGAATTGCTTGATTACGAACGATACGAAATGAAACAAGACGAAATCGATACCATCAAATGCGATGCTCAAAAAAAAGGAAAAGCCGAGGGTATCGCTATCGGTGAAGAAAGAGGCAAGGTTGAAGGAGCACTCAAGGCAAAAACAGAGACTGCTTTAAACGCTTTAGCGATGGGGTTATCTATCGAACAAATATCGAAATTAACGGGATTATCAGAGGATGAGATAAAGAAACTGCGATGACATTTGTGCTTTTCGTCATTCCACATTTTTGCAACTTCATGTCCGCTCCACATCTATATCATCGGCGATTGCCTGGAGAACGGAGCGGAGGTGCTTATGGGGCACGAGTTGATGTAGTCAGTGAATTCACAGGGGAGTCGGTGACTTTGTGTTTGTATTGATTTTGTCTGCGGTATTCCTCTGTATCTGTTTCCATTTACTCAGTTGTTTAGACTTAAAAAATATTAGGAGTCTGAAAGTTTGGATTTTTTATAAGCAAATTCCAACCATGGAAAAAACTTTTCTAAATCGGAAGCATCTATTGTCGGACCTGCCCAGATTCTTAGGTGAGGTTTAGCTAGTATATGTCCTAGAAAATCGAAACCAACCTCTTCTTTTTCACAAATCGATACTATTTTTTTCAAAAAAAGCCAGCGCTGTTCTTCTGACATTGTCTGATACGAAGAAGAAATAATATCTAAACACGCGATATGATGCGTTCGATATTTTTCATCTACCAAAAAAGCAAAATCACTTTGTTCATTTATCCACTTTTTCACGACAGCGTAATTCTGCTCCACTTTTGAAGTTAATCCATCTAAACCACCAAGTTCATTCGCCCATAGAAGATTGTTATAAAAATCTTCTATGCAAATCATTGATGGAGTGTTTATTGTACAACCTTTAAATAAATCGAAATTGACTTTTCGGTCGTTGGCTATGCGAAAAATTCTTGGTATAGGTCTATTCGGTTTATAAGATTCCAGCCTTGAAATCGCTCGAGGACTTAAAACAATTGAACCCAATCCGGCTTCTCCTCCTATGCCTTTCTGCCATGAAAAAGATACGGCATCCAGTTTGTTCCAATCAAAATCCATGTTAAATACAGCAGAAGCTGCATCGCAGATAACTAATCCTCTTCTATCGTTGGGTATCCAATTCAAATCATTGAAAGCCACGCCGGATGTAGTAGAAGATAGGCAAAATACTAAGTCTCTATCAAAATTCACCTGAGAAACATCTGATATCTTTGGGAATTTCGCTTGAATTGCTCGGAAATCGTCTATTCGTAGCTCATTAGAAATATCATTAGCCCAATGATTGCTGAAAATACAATGGACAAGAACATCAACTCCTCTTATTCCAAGTAACGACCACATTAGCGTCTCCATTGCTCCAGTTGAAGACGCGCTCACTATTCCCACAAAATGGTCTTCTGGAATTTTCAGAATCGCTCTTTGTAAATCAATAATTTTCTGAATTAAACCGAGAGATTCTGCAGATCTATGCGATCTTCCAACTAATTTACAAGAGGGCGGTGTCCATCCAGTATGCTTGGCACAAGGACCTGATGAAAAATTTACACGGAGCGGCTTTTCCATCGCTCATTCTTAAAGGCTGATGATATTCTCTTCATCTGCCTTTTTAGAGAATCAAAATTCGCTGGAATAACAGGGGCAGTTTTCGGAATCATTCTGATACACAGCGGGTTTAAAAGCCTATTATTATGTGCAAGTTCTAAGTGCAAATGTGCCCCTTCAGCCAGACCAGTCGCTCCAACATAACCGACGAGCTGTCCTTTTTTTATCTTCATGCCAGGAGAAACCGCATAACGACTTAAATGAGCGTATCTACTGCTATAACCAAGAGTATGTTTAACATCAACACAGTTCCCATACCCGCAATAAGAAGACGCTCTTGTAACAACACCGTCAAAAATAGAATAAACTGGACTGCCATAAGTAGCTTTTAAATCAACCCCACTATGCATTTTGGATTTTCCCAAAATCGGATGTACTCGATTTCCAAAACCAGATACTACACGTAATTTTCCATTTAACGGTTGTGCAAAAAAATTGGAATTTGCTTTCGTTTCTACTTTTACGCCATTATCGAAATAATACGCATAGCTCGTTCCCTGAGAAAACTTATAAATTGCAATATTTCGGCGCTTGGTTGAAATTCCACAGTATAATAATGTGCCAACTTTATCATATATAATCTCGAATTTATCACCTTTCTGAAGTGATCGACGAAAATCTACCTTAGATGCCATATTGCACGTAACGCAATCTAACACTCCCGGAGGAACGCCCAGTGCGCGAGCATCTAAATAAAAATTAGACTTAATGCTACCAGAAGCGAATTTAGATCCAGCTAATTTTCCGCTTGGAATAGTCGCTATATAACCTGCCAATAAATATTCAGATTGAAGTTTTTTTGTAATTTTTTCAGGAGTAACTTTTTCCGATTGGTTATAGCGATCATGTAACAAATTACCCCACAGCAAATCGCATACTAAGCCACTTTCTTTGGGGAATTCTTGAAAAAGTACACCTCGTTTAGAGGAAAGATAACTGTTTGACAACGGATCGAAGGAATATTTACCGGAGATAACGAAAAAATCTATTAGAAAAGGAGAGTAACCAACTACTAATAAAACAAAACAGCAAAACCATCTTGTACTCTTTGGTATTCCTCTTAAATCCAAACAACCTCCAACAAAAAATCTAAACCCTATAAACTTTCCGAAGCTTACAATGTGCTTTCACTAATATTCTGAGAAAAATTTCTATTTTTCTCTGCAACTCTCGCGGCTTTCCCAAGTCTACTACGTAGATAATATAACTTAGCTCTCCTTACAGCCCCATGGCGAAGAACCTCTATTTTAATGTTCGGGGAGTATAAAGGAAAAATTCTTTCAACGCCTTCTCCAAAGGAGATTTTTCTCACTGTAAGTGACGATCCAATACCACGATTACGGCGTGCTATACAAATTCCCTCGAAGGACTGCATACGTTCTTTTTCTCCTTCTACGACCTTTACTGATACTTTTAAAGTATCTCCAGGGAAAAATTGTGGGATTTCTTTACCCGACGATAACCTTTCACATTCTTTCTTCTCAAAATTCTGTAAAATATTCATATATTAATAATTCCTTAAAGGAGCAAGTTTTTGTAACACAATACTATTAGAAAATCAAATACTATTTTAAAAAGAAGTATTGTGGTATTATCTTAAAACTTTTATAAGGGGTGAAAAATATGGCTAGCTATGTACCATTGGTCTCCATGTTTCTGCTTGGGATACTTGGAAGAGAGGTTATATGTATCATAAAAAAAATTAAGGAACATGATTCTAGAGCTAATATTTCTGTACAGAAAACTGACTTTTCATTTAATAGAATAGAGAGTGTCTCATTTTTGAGTGCTTATTATTTCGCCTCCAATGATGAAAAGGAAATATTTACGTACTCTCCAACTCCTTTCCAAGATTTAACACCCAATGATAGGGCGTAAGTTCGTTACCTGTAATATGATCAAAAAGTTTATAAAAAAAATTAAGAACTCCTATGTAATCAGAAACTATAGGAGCCTTTACCATTATATAAGGCCGCACAAATATAGAGCAATGATGGCCATTGCAGTAACTTTTCCCGTCGGAATGATGGATGTGGCTATTCCGTGGGCATTAAAAAATTATATGGACGCGGTAACTACTGGAAAAAGCACAATCATAAGCGCTTATATGCCATTACTTATTCTGATATTTACTGTTGCGCAGAGTGGTTTCGTTTATCTCTCTACCTATTTAAATTCCTGGGTTGGGGCTAAAATAAGCAATGGTTTAAAATATGATCTTTTTGCGAAATTAATGAGATATGATGCTTCTTTTTTTGATAAGAATGTTTCAGGATCAATACAAGTAAGATTTAATAACGATGTAGATACTGCATGTTCAGGGTTCTTAGGTCATTTGAAAATCTTCTTTACTAGAATCTTTAATTCAGGCTCATTGCTTATAGCTTTATTTGTTATTTCTTGGAGATTAGCTATAATTGCAGTCGTAGTTCTATTGTTAGCACTTTATCCGCTTACGACCGTTCGAAAACGTATTGATTCTGTTGTTAGGAAAACAGTATTTTCCGGTGCATTAATTTCAACGCACTATTTGGAAGCTTTTTCCGGTAATAGAGTAGTTACATCGTATAATTTATACGGTTATCAGAAAAGAAAAATCGTTGACACATTAGAATATGCATTCAAACTTAGCATGAAGATGATACAACATACCGGAATATTGTCTCCGATGATGCATCTTATAGTTGGGGCGGGGATTGCGTCCATAATATGGGTTGGAAGTTATTTGATTTCCCACAGTTATCTTACAGCTGGAGGATTCGTTGCCTTTACGACATCGGTAATAATGCTTTATCAACCGATAAAAACAATGGGAAATGATCTTAAAGCTGTACAAATGTCTCTAATGGCGATAGAGAGGGTGTTTTCTCTTCTTCAAGAAAAATCAAGAATAACGAGCAAGCCAAATGCTGTTATTCTTGATGACGTGAAAGAAAAAATAGAATACAAAAATGTCAGTTTCGAATATGAAAAAGATAGACCAGTTCTGAAAAACATTAATCTAAGTGTAAAAGTCGGCAAAACCATCGCTTTGGTAGGAAACTCGGGCGGAGGGAAAAGCACTTTTGTTAACCTTCTTCCGAGATTTTACGATGTAACTTCTGGAGAAATAACTCTAGATGGAATTAACGTAAAAGACATAGATCTTGATTCTCTCAGAGAAAAAATAGCTTTTGTATTTCAAGATAATTTTCTATTTGGAGGAACAATACGAGATAACATCTTGTTGGGGAAATTGAATGCTTCTCAAGAAGAAATAAATACAGCGGTTGAGTCAGCCTGTCTTAAAGATTTCATTTCGACGTTGAAGAAAGGATTGGATACTGAAATTGGAGAAAGAGGAGTTTTTCTTTCCGGTGGGCAGAAACAGCGTGTAGCAATTGCCCGCGCATTTATTAAAAACGCTCCGATAGTAGTTTTGGACGAGGCAACTTCAGCCCTTGATAACAAATCAGAAGCTGTAGTTCAAAAGGCCATAAATAATCTAATGAAAAACCGTACTGTATTTGTCATTGCGCACCGTCTTTCCACAATTAAAAATGCGGATAAAATAGTACTAATTAATCAAGGAAAAATTGTTGAATCTGGACGCCACAATAAATTGTTGAATAAAAAAAATGGGGCTTACGCCGCTTTATATAATGCCCACTTTAAATAGCCTGTGATTTCTGGTATGTTGGTGCGTTTTTATCAGGTTTAGGATATTGTCCAGGATAAGGTGTATGGTCTTTTTCATAGGGTTCAAGAACACATCTTTTTCCGCAGGATATAAGGAATAAGAAAATGAGGAATACAATTCGTTTCATAATTTCTCCGATAATGATTCTTTGTATATTAGCATTTTTTATTTTTTCTATGCAAAGTTCCTGTTATGAAAGCATGAAAACGAAGAATCTTTTGGAAGGTAAAACTAGCTGCCCGTTCCAGGATCATCCAGGATATTTCAAAACAGATCCAAAATTTGATTGCAATATAAAAAATGAGAATGGAGAATCATTTTCGATAAAAGATCTAAGGGGAAATGTTGTTATCATCACGATTTTTACAACATGGTGCCGTAATTGCCCATCTGTTTTGCAGAATTTGGATAGCCTGGTCGAAAAGTTTCGAGTTTTGCAGACAAAAAATGTTAAGATCATAGCCCTTAATATGGGGTCTGAGTTGTTAGACGAAATTAAATTGCATTATAAGATCAATAATATTCAGCTTCTTGAAACATATCGTTCAATTCCTCACAAAAGTATTGCGATTCAAGGAGTTCCTGTGAGCTTCATATTCGATAAAGAAGGGAATTTTGTATGCGGATACCTTGGCAGAATAGATTATGATTCTCAAGAATTTATTAATTTTATTGTAGATTTAGCGAATGGATAAAATATGACGTGGACGGGCACAACAATTCTTTCAGTTAGGAAAGGTAATCAAGTTGTGGTTGCAGGAGATGGTCAGGTGACGATGGGAAACACCGTGATGAAATCTAATGCGCGAAAAGTACGGTTTCTATCCTCCAATAACGTGTTAGTTGGATTTGCTGGTGCAACAGCCGATGCTTTTACTTTGTTTGAAAGACTAGAATCAAAATTGGATCAATATCCCGGCCAACTTCAAAGAGCTTGCGTTGAACTAGCGAAGGATTGGAGAACTGATAAATATTTAAGAAAATTGGAAGCCATGATGGCGGTAGTAGATAAAAATATTTCCTTAATTCTTACGGGAATAGGTGATGTCCTTGAACCTCAAGATGGAATTATTGGCATTGGATCGGGCGGCAATTTCGCTTTGGCAGCAGCGCGTGCTTTAATAGATCAAAATTTGTTAGCGGAAGAAATCGCTAAAAAATCAATGAAAATCGCAGCGGATCTATGTATATATACCAATCATTCTATAATTCTAGAAACAATTAATATCGGAGAACAATCATGACATCGTTAACGCCAAGCCAGATAGTTGATGAATTAAACAGGTTTATCATTGGGCATAATGAAGCAAAAAAAGCAGTAGCTATAGCTTTAAGAAACCGCTGGAGAAGGCAGCAAGTGCCTAGCCCTTTGAAAGAAGAAATTCTACCTAAAAATATCCTTATGATGGGGCCTACAGGTGTTGGAAAAACTGAGATTGCCAGGAGGCTAGCAAAACTTGCTGATGCTCCTTTTATAAAAGTAGAAGCAACAAAATTTACAGAAATAGGATACGTTGGACGAGACGTTGAACAGATGATTCGCGATCTGACGGAAATGGCGATTTACAGCGCTAAAGAAAAATACCGCCTATCTTTTAAAGAAGAGGCGAAACAAAGAGCGGAAGACAGGATTTTAGAAATTCTTGTCGGAGAAAATGCAGGACCGGAGACTCGTGAAAAATTCAAGACAATGTTGCATTCCGGAAAATTGGAGGATAACGAAATAGAAATAAAATTATCTAGTAACGTTTCTTCGCAATCCTTTGATATTCCGGGAATGCCAGGCGCTCAAATGGGCGTGTTAAATTTATCCGATATGATGAATAACGCACTGGGGATTAATAAAACGAAAGTGCGAAATGTTACTATAAAAGAGGCCAGGAAGTTAATTTTAGAAGAGGAGAGCGAAAAGCTCATTGATCAAGATAAAATTATTCGAGAAGCGATCTTTTCCGTTGAGCAAAATGGAATTGTTTTCATAGACGAAATCGATAAGATTTGCACAAATAATTCCTCATCCGGCGCAGATGTTAGTCGAGAGGGCGTTCAGAGAGATCTTTTACCTCTCATCGAAGGATGTTCCGTTACTACAAAATATGGTACTGTAAAAACGGATTATATTCTCTTTATTGCGTCCGGCGCTTTTCATGTTTCTAAGCCTTCCGATCTTCTTCCAGAACTTCAAGGACGGTTGCCTATTCGTGTGGAGCTAGCGAATCTTACTGAAGAGGATTTTTTTAGAATTCTTGACGAAACGGACAGTAGTTTAATAAAACAATATCATGCTTTATTGAAAATCGAAGAAGTGGATATTAATTTTACCGAGGATGGTATAAGAAAAATTGCTGAATTGGCGGCGATCGTTAATAAAAACGTTGAGAATATAGGAGCTCGTCGTTTGCATACAATAATAGAAAAATTATTGGAGGAGATAAGCTTTTCTGCTGATCAAAAAACAGGGGAGAGCATAATAATCGACGCTGAATACGTAAACGACAAAGTAGGAAGCCTCGCTGCTCACCGAGACCTATCAAGATTCATTCTTTGATTACACAATTTATCTAAGTTCGGTTGTTTTTTGTGAATTTTTCGCTGCCCTGCCGCAGAAATTTCATCATTTGGAGATTGGGGATTCATGATGGCTTCTCCCAACGTAGATTTTTGTATACCAAGAGACCGTTGCATAATGCAGAAAGATATAGTTTTAATAAAATTATACTGCTGATAATCAGGGGCTTGTAGGCATCCGCTCTGCACAGAAGAGCTGTTTTTTTGAATTATGCAACGGT